>JAANWY010000001.1 GCA_018263655.1 Anaerolineales bacterium
TAGGAACAAGCCGGCACGGTAGAGGCCCGCAATAGCTGTCCCATCCTCCGCGAAGTTGGGGGACAGCGCGAGCGCCCGACCACCCGACATCCCAGCGTCGATGGTGCCGACGTGCGCCAGAGCGCCACCTTCACCGGACGGCGGAGCCGGCTCCGCGCCAGTCTTCGACCGCCTATCAGCGGTTTGAGGGCGGCGTGATGATGTGGCGCGGCGACACGCGAACGATCTATGTGCTCTACGACGGTGATGCGCCGGGAGCCTCGGGGCGTCGCTCTTGGGACGGGTTCGAGGACACGTGGACGCCGGATCAGCCCGAGAGTGATCCGGCACTCCAGCCGCCGCCAGACCGTCAGCAGCCGGTGCGTGGCTTTGGTAAGGTGTGGCGCACGCAACCGGGGGTGCGCGAGCGCCTTGGCTGGGCCCTGGCGCCAGAGGAGGCTTACGCGTCTCCCATCCAAGCGTTCGAACGCGGCGCAGTTGTTGGCCTTGGGTCGTCGGTGTACGTGCTGGTGCGCGCCGCCGGCGCGCCGGCTATCTGGATGCGGAGGTAGGGTCTACGTGCTGAGCCAATTGCGGGATCGGGTTGCGTGGGTTGGGTGGCTGCGAGCGGTTCTGGCAGTCGCAGGCGTCTCGTTGATCTATTGCTTGCTCCAGAGGGGGTGGCAGCTTGCCCTGATACCACCGAGTATCCCGGTCTCTGTCCTGCGGCGTTCGATCCGCGTGTATTTCGGCGTGACGCTAACGGTGGGCACTCTGCTGACGCCGTTCGTCTTCCGCTGGGCCAACTCACGGCGGGCCCTGTTCTTGATGCGCGCCGGCTTGCTGATGACGTTGGCCGGGTTGCTGGGGCTGTGGATTTACTTGCCGCTCACGACCACGCTGAATAACGCCGGCGGGGTTGTGTTTGATCCGGGGCATACGTTGTCAGAGGCTGCTCCGACGGGGGCGCTGTGGCTCTTCCTGTGCTTGGCTGGTTGGCTGCCGTACCTGGCCGGCTTCCGCGAATTCGACGACTACGGCCGCATCGAGCAGATCGCCTTCCTCTTCACCCTACTCGTCCCCCTCTACCTTCTCCTTTATCTGGTTGTGTTGACCGGTTACTACATCACCGCGCCCTGATCGGTGTCCAGTGAAGAGGCCGGAAAAATGAGGTCGGTGGGGGCGGCCGCCCCCACCGACCCCATTTTTCCGCATTTCTCATAGCCGCAGCCAAGCGGCGAGGTCGGGGTGTCGTCGATGGGCTGTGAGGTCAATTGAAAGGGGGGAGATTGACACGACACCGTCGATGAGAGCTTTGATGTCCGAGTTTGGATCGAGCGTCTCCAGGTCCACGTGGCGCTCGTAGCCCACGAAGTCCGGATGGTTCTTGTCTGGGTTATGCTCCACCCTTGCCTGAAAGTAGCGCTGACGTGAGGCGCTGGTGACGCGCCACGGCGTGTGTGAAGTTGCCTCCTGCGGCACGTTCACGTTCAGAATGTCGATGCCGGCCGGCAGTGGTGCGTTCAGCATGTGTTGAGCGAGACGCTGTGTCACCGCTGAAGCGGTGGAGAAATCGACGGCGTCGTCGTGGCTGAGGTGGTGCTCGATTTCTGTCTCGAGTGACATCGCCAACGTCGGTATGCCGAAGCTCGCGGCCTCGATAGCGGCCCCCACCGTTCCGGAAATCGTGACCCCAGTGCCCACATTCTCGCCGTAGTTGATGCCGGCGATGACGAGATCGGGGGGCCTCGGAGCCAACAGCATGATGCCGGCGCGCGTGACCTGAGCCGGCGATGCCTCGAAGGCCACGGCCGGGACCTCCGTGTCGTTAACGGTCAGCGTTTCGTCGTGCCGGCTGCCTGGATGGTGCAGAAAATTGCGGCTGGCGCCCGTCTGCTGGTGTTTGGGCGCTACCACCAATACATCGGCAAGATCGTAAACGGCGATGACGGCAGCCGCCAAGCCTGGCGAGGCGATGCCGTCATCGTTTGTGATCAGGATCAGGGGTGTAGGGCTCACTCGGCCGGCCGCTTCGGGAGCTCAAGATACGTGAGTGTCCAGACGGCGCTCGTAAACACCGTGTACAGGGCGTTGATGAAGGCGAAGATCACAATCGCCGGCAGCAGGAACGGCAGCGCACCCAGGACGGCCGCGAGCCCGCTCTCGAACACGGCGTACATCAGGGCTGCCGGCCCACCGACGAAGGCAAGCGCTACTAATCCAACGAGGAAGTTGACGGCTGCCCACACCAACCCGATGACGAACATGATGAGCCACATGGCGATGACCTGTCCCAGGTTGGCCCGGACCAGCCGATAGCCGTTGCGCATAGCGTCGAACACACTGTTGCCGGCAAGCACCACCTGTCGATAGAAGAACGTCTTCAGGATGCTCAGGATGATGGCTCCGGCGATGATGACGGGCACGAACACCGCGGCGCAGCACAGCAGTACGAAGACGACTGGACCGAGGTCGCCTTGATCCGCTATCATGAAGAGGGGGACGATGATCAGCAGGGCCAGGAATATCGCAATCAGGAAGACCGGCACGAAGATCGCAATATCAACCCCAAAGAGACGAAGGGCGCTCCGCGACCAGCCGACGTCGAAGCCGTGACGCACCGTTGGGTCTTCCCCTTCCTCGATCTCGCCCACGAGACCAATCAGAGCCGTCTGGCACACGTAGTTGATGATGGCAGCCAGAATAGCTAGCCCGATAGCCAGGGTCACGATCACGAGGATTAGAATCAACCCCAAGCTGGGCCCCATGGCGAACTGACTCGGCGGAACCTCGTTGCCCTGAAAAGTGTACTGAAAGCCGTTGCCGGCCCCTCCGCCGGCGCTAAACAACGCCAGCAGGAAGCCAAATACCCAGAGCACCCGATAACGACGGGTGATGGCAAAGCTGCGTTCAAGAATTCCGAAGTAGTCCATTGGTGATTCTCCTCACTTTCTCTGTGTTTACGGTCGGTGACCTCTGCGATATGGGGCCGACCAAAATCTATTGGTGCGTAGTAGCGCTCTCGGTCGCTTGGAAACGGCTGAGGCCGCCACTCCCAACGAATTTTGGGCACACGCCGACGATATGTGGGACGCCTTCACACTGCGTCCATGCAGTATACTGTACGTACTCCCGAGCCGGAGGTCGCGGGCGTTGGTCATGTATTGGGCTTCGGGGCATCTTACCATGATGATAGATGTGGACGGCCAGCCCGTCAAGTGCCGAAATCTACCACTCCCAGCAATTCTAATTATGGCGGCCAGCATGCTGAGCGACGTCCTGAGCCTGTCGAAGGGTAGCGAGCGTATCGAAGCGTGCTGGCCGCGCAAGAAGCATACTGAGTAGGCGTCAGCCGTATCGAAGTGTGCTTCTTGCACGGCCAGCACCCGATTTCGTGCCATAATTAGAATTGCTGTACCAATCCTGCCCATCTTGTAAATGGCGGGATGTTGTAGTACAATATTAGGGCTCTGACACGCCGTTCGTGTTCGCTGTCAGTGCAGAGCGGTTCCTGCCCATCGTTCAAGGTTTGGCCCTGTGCGGAGTCGCTCAATGACAGAATTGATTACCACCAAAATCGTCCCTCCTCGACGCCGGCCCGATCTCCTAGACCGGCCGCGTCTGCTCGATACGCTTCGCGAAAACGCCCATCGGCGTCTGGTCGTCGTGTCTGCGCCGGCCGGTTATGGTAAGACCTCGCTGCTGGCAGATTTCGCCCACCAACTTGATAGCCCCGTCTGCTGGTACACGGTGACCGAACCAGACGAGAACCTCTGGGCATTTGCCCGGTATATCGTCGGGGCGATTCGGCAACAATATCCCGACTTCGGAGCGCGGTCGCTGCGGCACATTGACCGCGAAACCGAAGATCGCGACGCCCTGGTGACGACCCTGGTGAATGAGATCCATGCCTTAGGGCGACCATTCTGGCTGATAGTCGACGATTTCCACGTTGTCGAACAGGCTCAGGATGTGCACGATTTCCTGGCGTCTCTGATCCCGCTGTTGCCCGATAACTGCCACATGGTGATTGCCACGCGTACCGTTCCGGATCTTGGCCCGGAAATGGTGGCGCGCCTCGTCGCCCGCCGCGAGATCATCGGTTTGGGGCGGGATGCGCTCAGATTCACGCCCGAGGAAGTTCAAGCTTTCCTGCGTGATGCCTATGACTATGAGATTTCGCTGGATCAAGCGCGCGAACTCGCCGAGGTGTCTGAAGGCTGGATTACGGCCATCATCCTGACCAGTCAGGCCGGCGATCCCCTGGCCGGCATCGCACGCGCTCGGGACGCGGGAGAACGATTGTATGAGTACTTGGCGACCGAGGTGCTGGCGCGGTTGTCACCAGATACGCGCAACTTCCTGCTGGATAGTTCTGTATTGCGCGAAATGGCTCCCGAGGTTGTCAACGCCCTCCTCGACATGGACGACGCCGGCCTGGTACTGGAGCTCTTGGAGCACCAAAACATCTTCGTCTCGCGTTTGGAGGGTCGTGAGCGCCATCGCTACGCCGGTGATGAGCCACAAGTCTGGTATCGTTATCATTCGCTTTTCCGTGAGTTCTTGCTGACCTGGCTGCGGGAGACGAACCCCCAGCGCTACTGGAGCCTGCAGCAGCAGGCCGGCTACGTAATGGTCGAGGCCGGTCACTGGGGGCAGGCGATTGACTATTTCCTGGAAGCCGGCGCCTACGAACAGGCAGCGCATGCCATTGAGGAGCAGGCGCATCGAGAATTCACAACGTCTTTGGCCGATCGCCTGTCGCGGTGGATCGATGCTTTGCCGGCAGAGGTACTGGAGCGTCACCCCCGGCTCTTGAGGTGCCGGGCCAGGTCAGCCACGGAACGGGACAATGATCCAGCGCGCGCACTCCAGTTGTGTGAGCTGGCGGAAACGATCTTGCGCCGACGGAATGATGCCGTCGAGCTGGCCTGGGTGGTGGTGGAGAAGGCGGTCGCGTTGCGCATCCAGGGTCAGTTGCAGGCCGTCATCGATCACTGCGAGGAAGCTCTGGAGTTGGCGCCTGACGATGAATGGTCTGTCATCGCGGAAGCTCAACGGAACCGGGGGCTGGCCGAGGTCCGACTGGGGCAGCCGGAGGAAGGTGTCACAGCGCTGCGCACCTCCTTGGATCTGTGGCAGCAGGTTGGTAACCGAACCAGTTGTGCTGTGCTGCACAATGATTTGGGCCACGCATTGTATCAACTGGGGAACCTTACTGCTTCTGAACTGCACTATCGAAAAGCGCTGGAGATTTGGAACGCCCTCGATGATCCAGGGCGTGCTGTCTTGGTCCTCAACAACATCGCCCTCGTGTATCACGACCGGGGTAGTTATACCGAGTCACTCAAAGAGTACCGGCGGGCTTTGGAGCGCGCGCGTGACTCGGGCAGCCGGCGCTACCGGGCCTATGCCTTGATCGGGATGGGCGACGTCTATCGGGACCTGGGCCGGTACACCGATGCTGTGGAGACCTACAAGCAAGGCTTGCTCGATGCCAGAAAGGCGGGGGACGCTTACCTCGGCGCTTACTGCCTGGATGCGCTGGGTCAGACGTATCACCTGATGGGTGAAACGTCCGATGGCATTGCTCTGATTCGCCGGGCCTACGAGGATGCCCAGGAACGCGGCGCTGCGCACGAGGTGGCCCTCTATCAACTCTCCCTCGGCGCCATCGCTCATACACAGGGCTTCCTGGACGAGGCCAGGTCCCGATTGAAGCATTGCATTACGCACTTTCAACAGGGGCATCTGGCAGAACTTGCCAAGGCCTACCTCCATCTGGCGCAGACCAGTCATTTGGCCTATCGGCCGCAGGAGATGCGCGAATCTATCCGCAACGCAGAACTCTGCCTATTCCGTTTGGCGTATGACGGGTTTGTTTTGGCAACGCTACTGCGGACCGCCGGCGCTATCCAGGCCAGCGCTGACACAAGCCCGTACCTGAGGGATCTGTTAGGGCAAGCGGAGGAGCGGCTTGGCCCGGCCCCAGAGCTGGCGCTGCGCTCGCCCCAACCCGCCTTGCGGGTCCGCATGTTGGGCCAGCCTCGGGTCTATCGAGGTGACGCGCCGCTGGAGAATGATGACTGGAGCCGGCTGCGTGCCCAGGAGCTGTTTTTCTACCTGCTCACGAACCCACGCCGAACTGCACAGCAGATCGGTGCGGATCTCTGGCCGGATTTGAGCCCGTCGAAGGTCAAGAACAACTTCTACGTCACGGTGTCGCGTGTCCGAGGAGCGTTAGGTGATCCTGAGTGTGTCGTTTGTGAAGATGGGCGGTATGCCATTCGGGCTCCACAACTGTGGGTTGACGTGCACCAGTTTCGGGAGGCCATAGACCTGGCCCGTACCAGTCCGACTGAGCAGGTGGAAGCCCGGCAGTTGGAGCGTGCTGTGAGTCTCTACCAGGGTGATTTTCTGCAGGATTTTCCTGCCGAGTCAGACCAGTCTTGGGTGCGAGAGGAGCGGGAGGCTCTGCGACGCGCATACGAAGGAGCGCTTGACCGCCTCATTGAGTACTGGACGGCGCGGGGCGACGAACAGAGACGCCATCAATACGCCCAGCTCCGGTCGAAGATGGTGGAGGTGCCCGAGATGTCGACGGACTGAGTCACGGAGGCACTCTTCGCGCCCTGCTCGGGTGACTTCGAAGCGCACCGTCATTTCTGGGGCCAGGTGAATTCCCATTTGCCTGGCCCCTCTTCTATGTCGCGAGGGGTTCTACATCTCTTCGTAACCGTTCAGTTGCCCTTACGAAGGTTTGCCAATCGCATTCGGGTTGAAGGGGCCCTCGCCAGCCGAACATTGGCCTCTTGCCAAGACTCGGTAAATCGCAAAGCCCGTTCGTAGTGAGCGCGGATGCGCACATCCGTCCGGAACACAGTGGGGTGCCGTCGTGGTACCGTAGGACGCCGGGACGCCACTCCGGCTTCGATGTCATTAAGATAAGCTGGGGCCGGTCTCCCGACCGCGCCCCTGGCTCGGTCAGAGACCAGCTAGAGCGCTAACTTAATGACATTGACTCCGGCTTCGCCTCCGTGGCTGACTACGAACCTAGGTTGCGATTTCTGGTCTCCCGGTAAGTGCTCGGTAAGGTCGATCTGCTATACTATCTATCAATCGATGTGCCCGAGTGGGCTACCGAGGCCGCAGATGGTTACCTCGGTAAATGTTTGAACTGTTCGGTAAGGTTGATCTGCCATAATGCTTGGCGGGATTGGCCAACAAGCATAACGGAGGAGTATATCATGAAACGCTGGATCTTGCGCTATCTGCCTCACGTGAATCAGCAGACGTTGATGGTCATCTATGTTGTTCTAATTCTGGCAGCGATGGTCATGAGTGGCGGCGCCCCGTCCGCGGCGTATGGTACTGGTGGCTAGGCGATGATCCTGCTCGTGGGCATTGCGGTTGCCATATTCGTCGCACTGCTCCGGGGGGGGGATCTCGAAAACTTAGGGCACGTTCGCATTCGCTGGGCCTGGATTGCGTTTGTAGCACTGGCTATCCAGGTCGGCCTGGTTCGCCTCCTGCCCAATTGGGTGGGTGCTGCCAGGCTGTTCTTCCCGCTCACCCATGCGGCTATATTGGCTGTGGCCTGGGTTAACCGCGACCTGCAGGGGATGCGGCTTCTGGCTGTTGGTGTTGCACTGAACCTCATCGTCATTCTGGCGAACGGCGGTTATATGCCTGTCACACCGGAGGCGCTGGTAGGAGCCGGCGTTGTCGAGAGCGTGGAGTCGGTGACGTTTGGCAGGCCGGTGAAGGCCAGCAAGAGCGTTGTCCTGCCTGGCGACAAGATCACGCTTGGGTGGCTATCGGACATTATCACGCTGCGCCCTGTTCGGAAAGTCATCAGTGTGGGAGATGTGTTTGTTACTGCCGGTGTGTTTATCTTCGTTCAGGGAATGATGTTGCAACGGGAGGAATAGATGGCCACCAATGGCTTGGGATGCCTGATGATGACGGCCGTCATCGATCAGGGCTTCCGGCAACGGCTACTTGCCGCGCCAACCGATATCGTAGATGATTTCAATCTGACAGATGAGGAGCAACGGGCCCTGGCCTCAATCCAGGCCAGGTCCTTTCCTGACTTTGCGGATCAGCTGTGTGAGTGGTTGGAGGGGCGTGATCCACTGAGTCTTGGAGCGCAGAGAGACGCCAACGCCCGTGGGCTAGAGGAGAAGTCCAGTTGGGGCTTTCCTGTGGAGGCGCCGGCAAAGGGCGCTGTGCCCCGTGTGGCACGGAATGCACAGGTCGATCCGCCGCGCGAAGGGGCATCATATCCGGCGCACCCTCGCCATGCCCAGGGAGATCAACCGTCCGAAGAGCAAGTCGGTGTCGCTTTGCCCATAGATTCATCCGAGCTTCAGTCCTCGCAGTAGAGAAATGCGGAAAA
>JAANWY010000010.1 GCA_018263655.1 Anaerolineales bacterium
GGCCGTCGAAAGCGAGCCAAACTTCGCATTTCGGAGCCGCCCAACGCGGTTGGGCTAACTACCCATGGTGTTAATTGTCAACCAGGGTTCTGGCCAAACTGAACCATGCCGTAAATCGCAAAGCCCGTTCGTAGTGAGCGCGGATGCGCACATCCGTCCGGAATGCAGTGGAGTGCCGTCTTGGTACCGCAGGGCGCCGGGACGCCACTCCGGCTTCGCCTCCGTGGCTGACTACGAACCTAGACTGCAATTTACCGAGACTTTGACAAGATAAGAGTTAAGAGGTTGGAAAGTTAGAAGGTTGGAAGGTGTAGCATGTGAGTGTTCAGTTTTCAAACCCTCCAACCTGCAACCCAAAAGGAGGAATATGGCTGCAAAAATCATTGATGGTAAGGCAATCGCCGAGGAGATGCGCCAAGAGATTGCGGACCAAGCGTCGCAGTTGAAGCTAGAGGTGGGGCTAGCCCCAGGTCTAGCGGCCGTTCTCGTGGGCGAGGATCCGGCCTCCGCCACGTATGTGCGTATGAAGCGACGGGCATGTGAGAAAGTCGGGATCGAGTCGTTTGGGCACGAGCTGCCGGCCGACGCTTCACAGGAAGAGGTCGAGGAGCTGGTCCGAGAGCTTGGTGAGGACCCGAAGGTGCACGGCATTCTGGTGCAACTCCCGCTGCCAGACCACATCGACGAAGAGTCTGTGCTCAACACCGTACCGCTTGAGAAGGACGTGGATGGTTTCCATCCGGTCAACATCGGCCGGCTGACGATGAAGAACCGCGAACCGCTCTTCATCCCGTGTACGCCCCACGGCGTCATCGAGCTATTGGAGCAGGCCGGCGCCAAGTTCGAGGGCGCCGAGGCCGTGGTGCTGGGGCGGAGCAATATCGTTGGGTTGCCGGTGGCGATGTTGTTGCTTCATCGCAACTGCACGACCACGATTTGCCACTCACGGACGAAGGATCTGCCGGCTGTGACGAGTGAAGCTGACATTCTGATTGCGGCGGTGGGCCAGCCCGAGATGGTGAAGGCCGACTGGGTCAAGCCTGGCGCGTACGTCATCGACGTCGGCACGAACCGTGTGGATGATGTGTCGGCGAAGCGCGGTTATCGCCTGACTGGCGACGTGGACTTCGATGAGGTGAAGGAAGTTGCCGGCGCCCTCAGCCCGTCGCCGGGCGGCGTTGGCCCGATGACGATTACGATGTTGTTGCAGAATACGCTGCGCTCGGCGCAGCGCGCGTTGCTATAAACGTGCGGAGGAGCAGAGGGGCACGGGTGCAAGGGAGCGCGGGAGCAAGGGGGCAGGGGAGAATTCACCTCTGCACCCCTGCCCCCATGCTCCCCGGCTCTTCTGCACAAAAAGGAGGCACAACGTGCTCGTAAAAGATAGAATGACTGCACAGCCTCTGGTCGTTGCCACCCCCGATACGCCTGTCACCGAGGCGCAACGCCTGATGCAGGATAACAATCTGCGACACCTCCCGGTCGTCGTGGAGCAAGACGGGCTGGTTGGACTCCTCACCCGCGAGACGATGCTGCAGGCCGTCCCCTGGTCTGCTGCGTCTCTGAGTGCGCTCGAAACCCAGTACGTTCTTTCCAAAATCAAAGTCAGCAAGGTGATGATCGAAGATGTGATCACGACCACCGAAGATGTGCCGGTGGAGGAGGCCGCGCGTGTCATGGTGGATCGGAAGGTCGGCTGTCTGCCCGTGCTGCGTGACGGTGCGCTGGCCGGCATCATCACCGATATCGATTTGCTGGCGACCACCATGGAGATGTTGGGTGCACGCCGGCCCGGACTGCGCCTCGCGGTGATGGTCCCATACCGTGTCGGCGAGATCGCGCGGCTCTCCAGCGCCATCGCCGAGGTCGGTGGCAACGTGACGGCTTTTGGAACCTGGGAAGGGGAGAGCGATCCGGGTACCGGCGTTCCAGAGGGGTTCGGGATGGTCTTCAGAGTCGAAGAGGTTTCGAAGGAGCGTCTGATTGATGCTGTCGGGGATTTGGGGGATGTTAAGCTTCTCGATGTGCGTGAAATGAGCACGTGATCCGTCTTACCGTGTTACGTCTTACGCCTCGAAGCCTTTTTTCACGCAAGACGAAAGACGTAAGACGCAATATGTCGTACACAGAGATAGGACCTTGACTAATGATTGAAGACTTTCTAGCAGTAGGTGTTCCTAACGGCAGCAACGGGACAAACGGTGCCGATACGGTGATGGTCGTCGGCGGTGGCGTGGCCGGCATGCGGGCTGCCGTGGATCTGGCCGAGGCCGGCCTCAAGGTCATCCTCATCGAGACGCAGCCTGGCCTGGGTGGACGGGTAGCTCAGTTGGGCTTCATGTTCCCCACCCACGACTGCGTGCTATGCCGAGGGACGTCGGATCACGGTTATGGTTGCACGCGGCCGGCTATCTCGCCGGCTTTCTTGGACCAGAACCTGCACCCCAACATCCAGGTGCTGACCAATACCCAGATCTTGACGGCTGATGGGCAGGCCGGCGACTTCACGGTACGTCTGCGGCAACATCCGCGTTACGTGGACGTAGACCGCTGCACCAACTGCGGGCTGTGCACCCACGCCTGTCCCGTTCACCTGCCCAGCGGCTTCCAGGTCGGACTGGCCCAGCGTAAGGCTGTCTATAAGCAGGCGCCCCGTGCCATCCCCGATGCGTATGTGGTGGACAAAGGCCCCTACTGCGACGATTGCGCCATCTGCGCAGACGTGTGCCCCACCGATGCCATCGACCTGGATGAAGGGCCGGTCGAAAGAACGGTGCGGGTTGGCGCGGTCATTCTAGCCATCGGCTACGGCCTGACCGACTTGAGCGAGTACGAGGAGTTTGGTTGGGGCCGTTATTCGAATGTTCTCCACAGCATGCAGTACGAACGCCTGGCCAGCCGCTCGGGTCCGACGGAGGGCATCGTTGTTCGGCCTTCGGACAAGCAGATGCCGAAGCGTATTGCCTGGCTCCAGTGTGTCGGCTCGCGCGATCAGCGCTACCCCTATTGCTCGTCCATCTGTTGCATGTACGCGACGAAAGAGGCCATGCTGGCCAAGCAGCGCATTCCGGATGCCGACTGTCACATCTTCATGATGGATGAGCGGGCCTTCAACAAGGAGTTCAACACTTACTTCAAACGGTCGCAAGAGACGTTCGGCGTGGAATACGTGCGCTGCCGCGTGTCGTCGGTCAGGGAGGATCCGGACACCAAGGACCTCGTTCTGCAGTACATGCATCCCGACGGCCGGCTCGTCGACGAGCGCTACGACATGGTGGTGTTGTCGGTGGGCACCCAGCCGCCGGCTCAGTCCAAGGCCGTCGCCGACATGCTGGGCATCGACCTGAACCCTTACGGTTTCTGTGCCACGGACAAGTTTGCGCCGCTGGAAACGTCGCAGCCGGGTGTGTACGTCTGCGGCGCCTTCCAGTCGCCGAAGGAGATCGCTGAGACGTTTATAGATGCTTCTGGCGCGGCCGGCGACGTGATGCGCCTGATGCGGGCCAGCCTCGGCAACGGCAAGTCCAGCCGCGAGTATCCCTTCATCTCCGGCGACGGCTTCCCGCCTGAGAAGGACGTGTCGGGGGAGCCGGCTCGCGTCGGTGTCTTCGTCTGCGACTGCCACCCGAGCATCGACAGTGTGGTCAATACGCCGGCGCTCGCCGGCTACGCCGCTGGTCTGCCCGACGTGGTCCACGCCACACAGATCGGCTACGGTTGCTTCCTAGAAGGGCAAGATCAGATTCGTCAGGCTGTCGAGGAACATGATCTGAACCGCGTGGTGCTGGCTGCGTGCAGCCCGCGCACCCATGAATCGTTGTTCCAACGCGTAGTGCGCGAGGCCGGTCTGAATCCATATCTGCTGGACATGGTCAACATCCGCGAGCACTGCGCCTGGGTCCACAGCGCCGATCCCCAGGGGGCGACGCGCAAGGCCAAGGCCTTGGTCCGCAGCGGGGTGAATCACGTGCGCGCCATGGATTCCATTCACAAACAAGCGCGTAACCCTGCGCGCCGGGCGCTCATTATCGGCGGTGGGGCGGCCGGCATGACGGCTGCCCTGTCCATCGCCGACAGCGGCTACGATGTGGTGCTGGTGGAGCGTGCGGCGGAGCTAGGCGGCAATCTGCGCTACGTTTACTACGTGGCCGAGGGTCAGAATCCCCAACGGTTGCTGCGCGATCTGGTGAACCGCGTGCGCGGTCACGAGCGCATTGCCGTCCTTACCCGCAGCCAGGTGGTCGAGCACAGCGGCTCGGTGGGCGACTTCCAATCCATCATCCGCACCACACCAACACAAACTACCCGTAGTGACGACTTCAGTCGTCCTTCCCAGCCAGTTGACACGCAGGTGGCGCACGGCGCGACCATCGTCGCCACCGGCGGACAAGAGTGGCGTGGCGACGTATACCTGCTGGGCGGGAACGAGCAAGTCGTGACCGAGACCGAACTGGAGGAGCAACTCGCGCATCGGCCCGAGGAAATCGCCGAGATGGACGAGGTGGTCATGATCCAGTGCGTCCGCGCGCCGGATGCGGCCGACTACTGCAGCCGCATCTGTTGTACCAGCACGATGAAGAACGCCATCCGCATCAAATTGCTCAACCCTGACTGTCGGGTGACGGTGTTGTACAAAGACATCATCACCTACGGCTTCCGCGAGCAGTTCTACACCGAGGCTCGCCGGCGCGGCGTGATATTCGTCCGCTATGACGATGAGACGAACCCGGTGGTCGAGGAGGTGGATGGCCGGCTGCACGTCACCGTGCAGGAGCCGGTTCTGAAGCAGAAGATGACGTTCGAGCCCGACCTGCTGGCATTGAACATGGCGATTGTCCCCTCGACGGGCACCGCCAAGTTGGCGAAGGTGTTGGATGCACCGCTGTCAGTCGAAGGTTTCTTCATGGAGGCACACGTGAAGATGCGGCCCATGGATCTGCGGGACGAGGGCGTTTTCGTGGCCGGCATGGCCCACTATCCCAAGTTTATCGAGGAGACGATTGCTCACGCTCAGGCGACGGCCGGCCGCGCCCTGACGATTCTGTCTAAGCAGCCGCTCTACATCGGCGGCGCGGTGGCCGAGGTGGATCAGTCCAAGTGCGTGGGGTGCCTGACTTGTGCGCGCACGTGTCCCTTCAGCATTCCGGACATCCAGCCGACACAGACCGGCGTCGGCGACATTCTGGGCGCGGCCTACATCGATCCGGCGCTGTGCCACGGCTGCGGCACCTGCACCGGCGAGTGCCCGGCCAAGGCGATTCAGCTCACGCACTATACCGATCAGCAGGTCGTGGCGCAGGGCTTGGGCGCTTGGGCAGTGGCTGGGGATTAGATATTGTAAGAGGCCAGAAACCAGGTTTTTGTCAAAAACCTGGTTTCTCCGGCGCTCGTGAATTGGAGATTGGATATCGTGAGTGACAACGGACACAATGGGGTTTTCGAGCCTGAGATCACAGTGTTTACCTGCAACTACTGCGGGTACATGAGCGTGGACACGGCCGGCGCGCTGCGCATCCAGTATCCGGCCAACGTCAAGCTGGTCCGCCTGCCGTGTACCGGCAAGACCGAGGTCGAGTACATCTTGAACGCCTTCGAAGAGGGCGCCGACGGCGTGTATATCGTGGCGTGCCCTTTGGACAACTGTCACCACGTGCGAGGTAACGAGCGTGGCCAGGCGCGCGTGGATCGGACCAAGAAGTTGCTGGACGAGATCGGACTGGACGGCGATAGACTTGACATGTTCTTCGTCTCTGGCGGTATGGGCGCCACTTTCGCCGAGCACGCCGAGGAGATGACGGAGCGCATTCGGGCGTTGGGGCCGAATCCACTGGGATAACGGGCTAACGGGCAGCAAGAGTGATCTGATTTCGGGTGGGAGCGAACACGTGCCGATCTTGGACAATATACCGGTTGAATTTGATATCGATGCGCTTTCGACCAAGTTGCGGGTCAAGAGTGGGGGCAAAGACCATCAAGACTTGACGGTGTTGGTGGCCGAAGCAGCGTCCGTCGTTTGCCCGAAGGCGATCTACGAGGTGGCCTACGTCGACGACAGGTGCGATGACGCGGTCGAAGTCGCCGGCGTTACCTTTGAGAGTCGAGTGCTGCGCGCCAATCTCGATGGGGTCGAGCGCGTTTTTCCATACGTTGCGACGTGTGGTGCGGAGGTGGATGAGGTTCCGGTGCCGGCCGGCGACTTTCTGCAGGAATACTGGCTGGACACCATCAAACGGGAGAGAGCAAGATGAACGGGGAGGGTACGGTGAACGCGGTTCCAGGCGACGTGGCGCTGCAATTGTGCGCCGAGATCCGCGAGGAGAACCGGCGAAGGTGGTACACGCCTTCCGCGCTGTTTTCCAGGTTGTGGTGCTGGGGCTGTAGAACGTTCACCAAGGGCAATCGGGAGCAGATGTGTGGGAGTGTGGTGGCTTGTCCGCAAGTGGTAGCGCGGTATCGCCGGCCGGCGGGGCCGGCTGATTGAGATCGTTGAGGCTGAGGGGGTGGACCCATGAAGGCGATAGATAGAAGTTCTTGTTCAGC
>JAANWY010000100.1 GCA_018263655.1 Anaerolineales bacterium
ACCCTTGCGAAGGTTTGCCAATCGCTTTCGGGTTGAGGCGCCCCTCGCCAGTCGAAAATCGGCCTCTTGCCAAGGTTCTTCCTAACCTTCGCAAGGGTAGCTGAACGCTTACAATTTGGTTTTTGGCGCTTCCGCCCGCCGGCGCACAAACGCCACCACACCCGTCAGCACCACCGTCGCCGGCACCGCCCCCGCCGCCACCATGAACGGCAACGCCGGCCGTACGTCGTACAGCCAGCCGGCGGCGTACGGCGCGAAGACGCTCGCCACCCCGTAGACGGTGCTCAGCACACCGAAGCCCAGCCCCAGCGACTTGCGCCCCAGCGCATCCGCCATCCACGCCGAGGCCAGGGAGCGCGTGGCGTGGTAAGCGCCCCGCAGGAAAAACGCCACGGTCAGCAACGCGAGCGCATCTGTCCACAACAGGATCACGAAAGACACGCCCACCAGCGCCTGCGCGACGACGAGGGCCGCGCGTGGGCCGGCACGCCAGCGCCCTAACATCAGCCCCAGCAGGAACGCGCCCAGCGCATGCGCCGATCCCAGGAACCCGACCCAGCCGATTCGCAGCCCCGTTACCTCATCGAGGTAGTTCGGCGCCAGCGGTTGGCCCAGATACATCGCGAAGAAGATCAACAGGAAAAGGGCCAACAGCACCAGGAACGTGCGGTTCCGCATCAAACCGAGGCCGGCCGCGATCTGGCTCTCGCCCGGCCTCGGCTGGTGCGCCACACGGCTCACGACGAACGTGGCGGTGACGAAGCAACTGGCCGAGATCACGTACGTCAGCCGCATGCCGACAAGCTCGACCAGCCACCCGCCCAGGGCCGGCGACGGCGTCAGCCCCAGGGAATAGGCAGCGAACACCGTCGTAATCGTACGCGTGAGGTCGCCTTCTTCGGCGGCGTGGGCCACGTAGCTGTAGATCGCGGGGATGCAGTAACCGGATACGGCGTAGATCAGGAGGCCTGGGACCAACGTCTGCCACTGGCGTGCGGCAGCCATGACCAGGGCAGCCACAGAGCCGAGGGCGAAGCCGCCCATCATGGTGAACTTGCGGTCCAGGTGGTCGCTGAGGATGCCGCCTGGCAGATAGGTGGTCGCGGTGACGAGGCCGGCCAGCGCCAGCACCCCGCCGATCTGTTTCGGATCAGCGCCCAGCTCGCCGATGTACCACGGCTGGATGAAGAAGAACAGCCCTTCGCCCAACCCCCACAGCAGCAGCGCCAGCGTGATCAGTTTGTTGTCGCGGCTGAGTCCCAATCTGAGCGGAGGGGCCCTTCGACGACGCTCAGGATGAGCAGGGGGCAAGGGGGAAGGGGTATGCTCCGCAGGTCGTTGCGCTTGTTCCCGATCACCACAACCTGTCATGTCTGTGATGCTTGGAGGACACTTTCCCACGTTTCGGCGAAGGGGCCGGAGAGGGTGTTGACGGCGGCCGGCACATCTCGATCCAGGAGCAGCGCCGTGGCGCCCAGGATGAGGGCGCGGAGCTGCTGGGGCGATGCATCATCCTCCGGCAGTTTCTCCTCGAGGTCTTCCAGCGCCTCGGCGACGTCGACTAGTGCTTCGGCAACGCTCACGCGGAGTTCAAGGTCACCCTCGGTGAGGGCGATGATTGTGTTGTGCTCAATGCGATCGAGGATGGCCTGAAGGGCGAAATCGGTGGTGTCGTCGGCGGCCAGGAGTTGTAGCAAGCTCTCATACGCTTGCCGGTATGGTGGCTGCAGCTCGGCGGCCGGCTCGCGCGGATCCTCCCCGCGCAGCACGCCGCGCAGGGCGGCCATGAACTCGTGGAACGCACGCTCTTCTGGCTGTACCTCCCGCGCGATGCCGGCCAGTTCGCGCTCTACCTCGGCCCGATCCTCTTCACTGCCCTGCTTAACCGTGGCGGCGACCAGGCTGGTCACCCTCGCCAGCCACTCCGGGGGTGATGCGTCGCCCGTGTCCACCTCAGGTCTCTCTTCCAGCTCCTGGGCGATGCGCTCGTAGCCTGCCCGATATGGGTCGACCAACTTCTCGGCATCCGTGGCGACATCCTCACCCCGCACTAACCCGCGCAGCACCTTGAAATAAGCTGCCAGGTCCGGTGCTTCGGACTCGTCGGCGGCTTGTTTCATCTCCGCCAAGTGGTCGGCTAGCGTCTCGATCCGCTCCTCGTCTTGCGTTTGCAGGGCGATCACCACGGCCACTGAGAGGTCGCTCAGGAAGTCGGAGAACTCGTTGTCGCGCAAGTCGTCTGCCATCAGGGTTCCTCCTCGTCGATCAGGGGCCGCTCCAAGTAGGCGCCGCACTCATTCATTGTCGTCCTTGAAACTCGTATCCAGTCGCTTCATAGATTCGTTGTAACTGCTCAGGCGATAGCCCGGCTATCGCCTGAGCAGTTGAGAAATTCGGAAAAATGGGGTCGGTGGGGGGCGGCCGCTCCCCCACCGACCCCATTTTTCCGGTCTCAGTAGATCCAATTTTCCGCTCGCGACGGATGACAATCCACCGCTTCCGATATCTCAATTGTTGCGGGACGCTACCCTTCGTTACGTATTACGTAATAAAGCTTAATAACACTGTGAGTGTGACCATACTTGCCAACGTCGATACAAAGACGACGCTCGTCACGAAGCGTGGCTTGGCGTCGAATTCGACGGCCAAAACAACGCTTGTGACAGCCGTCGGCATGCTGGCTTGAACGATGCACACCTGTCGCGTCAGGCCTTGTAGCCCCATCAGTGTTGCCACGACGCCGGCTACCGCCGCCGCGACGATCAGGCGTGTCCCCGCGGCCAAGCCGACGGTCCACAACTCGCGGTCGAATGGGCTGTCTGCCAGCTCGATCCCCAGCACCAGCAACAGCACCGGGACAGCGGCGTCGGCCGTCAGGTCGATGGGGGCGAAGATAGCCTTCGGTAGGGTGGTTATGCCCACGGCGCGCAGAATTAGGGCGAGCACAACAGCGTAGACTAGCGGCAGGCGGAGCACGTTTAGAAGAGCTGTGCGAGAGTTCGTACGACCGCGTGATGCAAAATAGACGCCAACGGTGTTGGCCAATATGGCGGTAACAGCGAAAAAGAGAACGGCTCGCTCAAGGCCTGGATCACCAAAGGCGAAGAGGTTGACGGACAACCCGTAGTTGCCCGTGTTAAGCAGCAGGATGGTCAGCAAGAACGCGTTCGTTTGAACAGCGTCGAAGCGGAGTGCGCGCGACGCGCCCCACGAGATAACGCCGAGGATGATGGTTGTTACCAGGACGAAGGCCACAATCTGAGCCGCGTCTGCGCTGGTCAGTTCGGTCGTGAGCAGTGATCGGAAGATCAATGCCGGGGCGAAGATGTACAGATTGGATCGGGAGAGTGTTCGGACGTCTAACTGGAGCCGGCGACCGGTCAGGGCGCCAATCCCGATGATGATAAAGACGGGTAGGATGACGTTGATCAGGACGGTGATGGTATTCACAATTAGGGCTCAATCTCTTGGTCTTCTAGCCACTCTTCCAAGTCTTCCTCGGTTTCCAGGTCACTGAGGTCGTCCAGCTCTTCCAATTCGCGTAGTTCGACTTCGTCGCCGTCGGATAGATCGAAGTCGTACAGCGGGAGGCCAATCTCACCTTCCATCAGGAGAAGTTCCCCCATGGCGTCCTCGGCTGCCCGAGCGAACTCCTTGTCCTCGCCGCGGATGATGTGGTTGAGGACGCGCTTGGCACGCTTGCCCCCGACCTGGCCCAGGGCCCAGATGGCTGCTTCTTGTATTTGGCGATCCATATCGCTCACCAGTTCGATGAGGGCCGGCACTGCGCCCTGTAGTCTCAGTTCACCGCTGGCTCGGGCAGCCTCGAATCGGATCTCGGGGCTGGGGTTGTCTAGCTCCATCAGGACGACGTCGGACCAAAAGGGGTCGATGCTCCGCCCCATGGCGAAGATTGCACTGACGCGCATCAAGTGTGATGGGGCATCGTAGGCTGTGCGGATCACCTCGCGTGTATCCGTGTGGTCGTGGTAGGCGATGGACTCCAACGCACGCCGGCGCACGGCTGGGGTCTCGGACTCGTCGTGGAGGACGTCGCGTAGGACGACGCGGATGTGGTGCACCGGCTCTGCATCTAATTCGTCCAGCTCGGCTTGCAGCACGTACTTGCCCAGAGCCTGAGCCGCGCTAGCCCGGACCTCGGCCGAGAGATCGTTCTCCAGCATCTCGCAGTAGCACTCGATCAGATCGTGGTTTTCGTCTTCCCACAGGCCGTCCACGGATGTGGCACGCACTTGCGGGTCGGGGTCGTCAAGCAGGTGCCGGAAGATGCGCCGGAAGTCAAGGCGGAAGTTGGCCTCGGCCAGGTCGGCCAGGTTCTGGGTAATGTGTCGCCGGCGTTCAGGTTGGATCTGTGGCCAAGCTTTGTCGAAGGACGTCATGTTGTCGCGGGTAGGCGCCGAAAGCGCGTACAGCGTGGGCATGTTGAGACGCTCGTTGGACTTCAGATGCTCCAATGCGTCCCGAAAATCATCGTTGCGTGCAATATCGTATTCTTTCATAGCATGCGTAATTGTAACACATCTGCCCTCAGTAGTCACACTTGGTGCTTGGGGTAACCGTTCAGGTGGTGGGGACCCTTGCGAAGGTTTGCCACTCGCATTCGGGTCGAGGTGCCCCTCGCCAGTTGAAAATCGGTCTCTTGCCTGGGCGCTGCCACGGCTGCTCCT
>JAANWY010000101.1 GCA_018263655.1 Anaerolineales bacterium
CCGATCTGGGCGTCGCCGCTGGTGCGGATGGTCGCGGTGAAGTCGTGCTGCTCGTGACTTAGGTCGGAGTTCCTGGCCAACATGAGCCACGAGATTCGCACTCCCCTCAACGCCGTCATCGGCATGACGGGCCTGCTGCTCGACACCGACCTGAGTCACGAGCAGCACGACTTCGCCGCGACCATCCGCACCAGCGGCGACGCCCTCCTCTCTATCATCAACGACATCCTGGACTTCTCCAAGATCGAGGCCGGCAAGCTGGACCTGGAGAACCAGCCCTTCAACCTCCGCCACTGCGTCGAGGAAGCCCTGGACCTGGTGGCCACCAGGGCGGCGGAGAAAGATTTGGAGCTGGCCTACCTGATGGACGACCAGGTTCCACCCGCCATCGTCGGCGACGTCACCCGTCTGCGCCAGATCCTGGTCAACTTGCTCAACAACGCCGTCAAATTCACCGACGAGGGTGAGGTGGTGGTCCGTGTTACGTGCAGCGTGCTCCCTCTCAGTTCGGCAAGGTCTCCTGACCCTCTCAGTTCGGCAAGGTCTCCTGACCGCCGCCGTGGGCTCGGTCGGAGACCTTCGCCCAACAAGAGGCGTGAGCTACACTTCGCAGTGCGAGACACCGGCATCGGCATCCCCGAGGACCGAATGGAGCGGCTGTTCCGGTCCTTCAGTCAGGTGGATGCTTCCACCACCCGCAAGTACGGCGGCACCGGTCTGGGGCTGGCCATCAGCCGGCGCCTGGCCCAGATGATGGGCGGCGCGATGTGGGTGGAGAGCGAAGTCGGGGTGGGCTCCACCTTCCACTTCACCACCATCGCCGAAGTTGCTTCGGAGGAGGCGCCGGGCTATCTGCGCAATGGAGAGCCGCAGCTAGCGGGCCGGCGCGCCCTCATCGTGGACGACAACGCGACCAACCGGCGCATTGTGAAGCGGTGGACGGAGTCGTGGGAGATGGCGCCACGGGCAGCCGGCTCAGGCCCTGAAGCTCTGGCGTGGATTAGCCAGGGCGACCCTTTCGACGTGGCAATTCTGGACATGCAAATGCCGGAGATGGATGGGGTGACGTTGGCCAGGGAGATTCGCAAACACCACGATGCTGAGGCCCTGCCCTTGGTGATGTTGACTTCGCTGGGCCGGCGCGAAGAGGGGGCCGACGCTATCCAGTTTGCGGCGCATCTGATAAAGCCTATCAAACCATCGCAGCTCCACAACGTGCTGGCCGGCATCTTCGCCGGCCGGCCGGTGCGGGTTCGGGAATCCGCCGCGCACTCGGAGATCGATCCGGAGATGGGGCAGCGCCATCCGCTGCGCATCCTCTTGGCGGAGGACAACGTGGTGAATCAAAAGGTCGCCCTCCGCATCCTGGAGCGGCTGGGCTATCGAGCGGACGTAGCCGCGGACGGCCTGGAGGCGCTGGAGGCGTTGGGGCGGCAGCCATATGATGTGGTGCTAATGGACGTCCAGATGCCCCAGATGGACGGCGTTGCGGCCACCCAGCAGATACGCGAAAAGCGGCCTCAGGGGCGGCAACCGCACATCATCGCCATGACGGCCCATGCCCTGTCGGGGGATCGGGAGAAGTATCTGGCCGCCGGCATGGACGACTACGTCAGCAAACCCGTGCGGGTGGAGGAGTTGGTGGCGGCGCTGGAACGGTGCCGGCCGTTGAGTGGAGATTGGAGAGTAGAGATTAGGGATTGGGAAGTAGAGACGGAGGGCGAGCTCCAAGAATCTCCAACCTCCCGTTCGGCAAGGTCTCCTGACCGCCGCCGCACAGGGGCTCGGTCGGGAGACCTCACCCAACGTCAAGAGGAGCGCACAGGGGCTCGGTCGGGAGACCCCGCCCAACATCAGGAGGAGCGCACAGGGGCTCGGTCGGGAGACCTCGCCCAACGTCAAGAGGAGCCCGCAGCTGAAAGCCTCCAATCTCCAATTGACGAAGAAGTCCTGGCCCAGTTCACGGAGATGATGGGCGAGGATGCGCCGGCCTTCATCGCCGAGTTGATCGACGTCTTCCTGGAGGACACGCCTCGATTGCTGGCGGAGATGGGGGATGCGGCGACGGAGGGGGACGAGGAGGGGTTGGAGCGCGCGGCGCACACGCTGAAGGGAACCAGCGCCGCGCTGGGAGCGATGGTGTTGTCTGATCTGTGCCAGGAGTTGGAAACCATGGGAAAGGCCGGCGACCTGGAAGAGGCGGCAGAGAAGGTGGATCAGCTTGAGGTTGAATACGCGAGAGCTGAGGTAGCGCTCAGAGATGCCAACAACCGTCAAATTGAGTGAAGTAGAAAGAGGAACTCTAATGCGTGAGACGAAAGCCGTCATTCTAGCCGCGGGCAAGGGGACCCGCATGAAATCGGACTTACCCAAGGTGCTTCACGCCGTCGAAGGCCGGCCCATGGTTCAACACAGCACTGAACGAGCGCGGGCAGCCGGCGTCGGCGACGTCATCGTCGTGGTCGGCTACCGCCGAGAGATGGTGAAGGCGGCCCTGGAAGGTTGGAACGTCCGGTCCGCCGTCCAGCAAGAGCAACTGGGCACCGGCCACGCCGTGGCGCAGGCGCGCTCCTACCTGGAAGGCTTCGAGGGGAACGTCGTCGTCCTGTACGGCGACATGCCCTTGCTTGGTGAGGAGACCATCCGTAGCCTCATCCAGCGCCGCGACGAGACCGACGCCGCCGGCGTGATCCTGACCATCGTGCTGGACAACCCACCGGATTTCGGGCGCATCGTCCGCGACGAGGCCGGCCAGGTGAGGCGCGTGGTGGAAGTCAAAGATGCATCGCCGGAGGAACTGGCCATCGATGAAGTGAACGTCGGCGCCTACTGCTTTGACTGCCAGAGGCTGCTGCCGGCTCTGGATCAGCTTCGGGATGACAACGAACAGGGTGAATTCTACCTGACGGACACGGTGGAAATCCTGACCCAGCAGGGCCACCGGGTGGAGACCGTGGTCACGCCCAACCTGGAAGAAGTGCTGGGCATCAACGACCCGATACACCTGGCCTTCGCCGAGAAGTTGAGCGACATCCAGTATGCCGAGAGCCTGTACGAACTGATCGACGCCACGCTGTCCATGAGTCGCAAGCAGCGTGACGTGTAATTAGTTTGACAATGTCACATAACATAACAGTGGCTCTTTGATCGCCGAAGGTCTCCTGCCTGTGCGTCGCACGCAGACAGGCCTGACCGAGGCGAAACGGGCCCTTCGTCAGGCTCAGGACGCCGCTCGGTCAGGAGACCTTCGCCCAACGTGGGGCGGTAATGCGACATTGTCAAGGTAGGCATTGAGGAAAAAGTGACACTTACGCTCGCGACGGATTGTCAAATCCGTCGCCCTGCCGGCTGGATCTAGGGCGGCTCACCCTCCCGCAGGTTTGAGCGGTTTTTGGCCTGCAAATACTACTTCTCGAAGCAGTTTGACATTCCAACACAGGCTATACCGTAACCTGCGGGAGGGTAAAGGTAATTAAAACTAAGGTCGGGGTTGCCGGCAACATTACGGCCGAAGGTGTTGAAGATCACTAGGCGAGAGACCAAAATGAGAATCTTGATCGCAGACGATGACCGCGTCCTGCTCCGGCTCCTGCAGTCCGCCCTCAGCCGCGAGGGGCACGAAGTGCTGGAGGCAGCCGATGGCCAGGCCGCCTGGGAACTGCTGCAGCGCGAGCCCGTTCGGTTGGTGATCACCGACTGGATGATGCCCGAAATGGACGGCGTGGAATTGATCCGCCGGATTCGGGCCGCCGGCTTTCCCGGCTACATCTACGTCATCCTGCTAACCGCCAGGGACAAGAAGAGTGACATAGTCGATGGTCTGGAGGCCGGCGCCGACGACTACCTGACCAAACCTTTCGACCCCAACGAACTGCGGGCGCGGGTAAGCATCGGCGAGCGCATCCTGGATCTCGAGACGCGCTTACGTGGGGCCCGGGATAGAATGGAAGAGCTGGCGACGTACGACAACTTGACCGGCCTGCTCAATCGGCGGGTGCTCTACGAGCGTGCCGCAGCGGAATTGAATCGGGCTGAACGCGAGGCCGAGCCTATCAGTGTAGCGCTGCTGGACATTGACCACTTCAAAGCCGTGAACGACCAGTACGGTCACCTGATCGGGGATCAGGCATTGTGCCTGGTGGCCGACACCATTGTCCAGACTGTACGAACCTACGACCACGTTGGGCGCTGGGGAGGAGAGGAGTTCCTGATCGTGTTGCCAGGAACGGCATTGCCGAAAGCCGCCCGCGTGGCCGAGCGTGTGCGGGCAGCGGTCGCCGCTGCACAGATTCCGCTGCCGGATGGCGATGCCCTGCAGGTGCAGATCAGTCTGGGGGTGACGTGCACGGCTGCCAACGATCCGCCGCCGCTGGACACGCTCCTGCACCAGGCCGACGAGGCCCTCTACCGCGCCAAACGCGAGGGGCGCAACCGCGTCTGCTTGTTCACTGATAACTGATAACCGTCATGTCAGAACTATCCGTCCTCTTGTGCACCGAAGGCACCTACCCCTTCGTGGGGGGTGGGGTCAGTACGTGGTGCAAAATCCTGTGCGAAGAGCTCCCCCAGGTGGAATACATCCTGTATGCCATAACGGGAAACGCCAACGTCGCCTACAAGTACGAGCCGCCGCCCAACGCGCGCCGCGTCATCCACATCCCGCTGTGGGGCGCGCAGGAGCCGGCCGACCACATCCTGACCCATGTCCCTTTTTCGGAGGTGTATCAGCGCAAGCAGGCAACTACGGAGTCGGTCATCGAGGCGACGTTCGTTCCGCTGTTGCAGCGCTTTTTGCGCGGGATGGAGGAATCGGGGACCGACATCGCCGAGTACGGGCAAGTGATCTACGATCTGTGGCGCTACTTCCGGCGCTACGACTGGAACACGAGCTGGAAATCGGAGCCGGCCTGGCGCGCCCTCGTCGAAGCAGTGCTGCGGCCGTACGAGGCGCGACCGCAAGATTTTCTCGACAGCGAAGTACCCTCCATCCACGATCTGACGACCGCCATGCGCTGGATGTACAATTTTCTGATGCCGCTGAGCGCTCCTGTGCCCAAGACAGATGTCGTTCACACGACCATCGCTGCCTTCACTGGACTGGCCGGCATCATCGCCAAGCACGAGTACGGGACGCCGCTCCTGGTGACCGACCACGGCGTCTACGTGCGCGAGCGGTACATGGCGATCTCGGCGGCGGATTTCAGCTTCTTCGCCAAGCGGTTCCTGATCAACATGTCGCGCTTCGTGTCAAAGCTCAACTACCTGTACGCCGACGTGGTGGCGCCGGTGGCAAACTTCAATCGCCGCTGGGAAGTCCCGTACGGAGCGCACCCTGACAGGATTGAGACGATCTACAACGGTATCAATCCCAAGATATTCGTACCCAAACCGAAGCCGGCCAGGACGGCGAATCGACCAACGGCCGTGGCGGCCGCCAGAGTGTTCCCGCTAAAAGATATCGAGACGATGATCCGCTCAGCGGCCGTGGCGCGCGAGAGCATCCCCGACATCTACTATCTGGTCTACGGCTCCCTGAGCGCCGATCCACCGTACGTGAAGAAGTGCCGCCGGCTGATTGCCGAACTCAACCTGGAAGGCACGTTCGAGTTTGGTGGTTTCCACAACAAGCCGGCCGAGATCTACACCGAGGGGGACATCAGCGTGCTGTCCAGCATCTCCGAGGGATTCCCCTACACTGTGTTGGAGTCAATGTCTTGCGCGCGGCCGGTAGCGGGCACCGATGTCGGGGGCGTCAGGGAGGCATTGGAGGGTTTTGGCGTCGTTGCACCGCCCCGCGACCCCGAGGCCCTGGGCCAGGGTGTTGTGAAGCTGTTGCAGGACGACGAGCTGCGTCTCGAATTGGGGCGCAAGGCGAGAAATGAAGTACTGGCCAAGTACAAGACCTCGACCTCGGTGGACGCCTACTGGAGATTGTATCAGCGTCTAGCGACACAGGAACAAGAGGCGCCGGCTGCGCTTCAGCCGGCGCTGGAGCCAAAGCAGTATTTGATCGCCGAGGTCTCCTGACTTTGATCGCCGAGGTCTCCTGACTTTGATCGCCGAGGTCTCCTGACTTTGATCGCCGAGGTCTCCTGACTTTGATCGCCGCAGGTCTCCTGACTTTGATCGCCGAGGTCTCCTGACTTTGATCGCCGAAGGTCTCCTGACTTTGATCGCCGAAGGTCTCCTGACCGAGGCGAAACGGGCTCGGTCGGGCCTGCCTGTGCGGGGCACGCAGACAGGAGACCTTCGCCCATCGCGAGATTAGAGAATGAGTGACACGCAGTACACGACACGCCCCGCCCTGAGCTCGACGAAGGGCCATTCGGAAATCGAAGACCTGGTGGACTTCGTCCTTGAGAAGACAGAGAGCCCGGTGGATCACTGGGCCGTGGCGGCTACGCTCGAGAGCCGTGGCATGCGGGACGTGGATGCTGTTGAGAAATTTGGCAAGCGAGACATTTTCGATCTGGCCGATGAGGTTTATGCCCGCTGCCGCGAGCGGCTGGCGGCTGACCCACCGGCGGACGAGGAGGAGCCACAGCCAGCCTGGTATCGCCGGCTGGCGCGCTTCCTCAAGCTCTACCTACGGGGTACCTTCTTTGCATTGCCGATGGCGGTCCAGATCGTGTCCATGCTGGTGTTCGGGTTTGCCCTGTGGGCCTTTCTGCGCTTTCGCGAGAGCCAGGCGACGGCGGTGGCCATCGGCACGATGCTCAGCTTCATCGTCACCGGCGGGTTCGTGCAGGCCATCGGCCGGCTGGGCCTGTCCTACGCCGAGCAGGGTAGTCACATCCTGGCCAAGAAAGTCTGCTATCGCCTCATCGGCGCCGGACTCGTCGTCGTTCTCGGCATCGGTCTGGTGTGGTACGCCGGCAACCTACTCGTGCCGCACTTCCCACACGACATCATCCTGGTCAGTCTGATGTACTACTTGCTGCTGTCCGGCCTGTGGCTCTTCCTGGCGGTGCTGTACACTATGCAGCGCAACCTGGCCATCGTGTTGGTCACAGCCGGCGGCGTCGGTGTGATCTGGCTTGTCACACACTTCACACCATGGAGCATCTACGTGGCGCATTGGGTGGGGCTGGCGGCCACGAATTTGTTGGCCTTCCTGTGGGGCCATCGCCTGTTGACGCGACGGGCGGCCACCGTCGCGGGCGAACTCCGGTGGGCCGAGCTGCCCCGCACGTCGATTCTGGCTTACTCCGTCGCGCCATACTTCGCCTACGGCGTGCTGTACTTCGGCTACCTGTACCTGGATCGGTTTGTGGGCTGGTCCGCCGGCGAGACGCCGCTGCCCCTCATCATCTGGTTTCGCACGGCCTACGAGCTCGGGCTGGACTGGGCGCTGCTGTCGCTGGTGTTGACCATCGCCCTGCTGGAGTACACCATCAACGAGTTCGCCGCGATCATCATTCCAACTCAGAAGCGATTTAGTGCCTTTCAGATCGCAGAGCACAACCGTTTCTTCCTGCGCTTCTACCTGCGTCAGGTGTTGTTGCTGGCCGGCATCGCCATTGTCAGCGCCGTTGTCACGTACCGGGGTGTTGTATCGCTGCAGCGCTACGACCACATCAAGCAAATACGGGACTTTTTCGCCAGCCCGATTACGTTCCAGGTCTTTTACTGGGGTGTTCTGGGCTACGGCCTCCTGGTGTGGGGGCTGATGAACGGTGTGTTCTTCTTTTCTTTATCCAGACCACGGTTTGCGCTGTGGTCCATCGGACTGGCCACCGTCATCAACGCTCTCGTGGGGTTCGTCTTGAGCCGCACGCTGGGCTACTGGCACAGCGTGATCGGGATGGTGGTCGGGTCACTCATCTTTGCCGTCGTGACAACGCGGTATGCGCTGCGAGTGTTCGGCGATCTGGATTACTATTACTATTCGGCCTACTGAGGGAACGATGTCTGCTTACACGGTTAGTGCGCTGGCCGGCACAATCAGAATCGCGCTGTGGTTCGTGGTTTTGTTCGTCGTGCTGCCACGACGACTGTTTTCTGACACTGCCTCGAAATCCCGGGCGTGCAGCCCATTCGATCCCATGGTGCGCATGGCGTTTGCCTCGATCCTCAGCGTGCACTTGCTGGCATTCCTGCACGTGTACGATTTTTTCTCGCTGCTGGCTGCCTATGCCGTCATTTACGCCGGCTATCGCGCCTGGAGGTCCGAGGCGCCGCTGCGAGAGGGCGTGAGGCGAACCTGGCGCCGGCTGGTCACTTTGAGTTTGAACGTGCTAGAAGGACGCGTCCACCTGTCTGAGATGTTGGGAGCGAAGCTTGCGGACACAGGACGCCGGCTGGCCCGTGCTCTGCCGCGCGGCGCCGATCTGCTATGGGCGCTCGTTTTCATCACCGTGCTGGCAGCCGGCGCCTATCTGCGGCTGGAGGAACCACTCCGCCACCCAGCGCCCACCTCGCCGGACTACTACCTCCATCTGCTGTGGACCAAAGCGCTGGGGGTCAATCGCCTTTACGTGGACGGTGTTTATGCGTACGGCAGCCATGCCCTGTTCCAGGTGTTGCACCAGTTCACGGTACTGAACGAGGCACTGCTGCTGCGCCTCGCCCCTGGCCTGGCCGGCGCGTTGTTAGCGGCGACGATCTACTGGACCGTCGCGCGCCTGACCGACCGGCGCGGGCCGGCCACCATCGCCGCCGCGCTGTACGGCATCTTCACCTTTGCCGGCTGGCTGCCCCTGCGCCTCGCCTTGCAGGGAGACGTGTTGGCCGTCGAAGTGGCCTTGATCTTCCTCCCACCCACCTTCGTCTTCCTGACAGAGGCTATCGCCGGAGGCAGCGAAGGACCAAAGGATGTAGGGGAGAACTCATCTGCTCCCTTGCACCCCCGCACCCCTGCACCCCTGCACCTCCGCACCTCCGCTCCCCTGCTCTTCTTCCAGGGGATGGCGTGCCTGTTCTTGATCCACCCCTTCGTCGGCGCGCTGGCTCTCGTGGGCCTGATAACGGCGCTGCTGACCACGGCTGTGCTGGACCGCAAGGCGGATGGCACATGGCTGCGCTTGCTGGGCCTGGGCATCGCGGCCGCTGTGCTAGGCGCGCTGCCGCTGTTGATTGGTCTCGCTCAAGGCAAGTCGCTGCATCTGGGACCGCTGCGCTGGGACGCTCAATTCCTCGGTGCTGCGCTCCGCGCGGGGCGGTTTCTGGGACCGGCGCCCCCGGCCCCGGAGCCCACCTGGCTGCTCGCCGTGGGCGCGGCCGGCGCGCTTTGGCTCTTGCTGTGGCCCAGCCGCTGGGGAAACGCCGGGCGGACGGTTCGGGCAGCGGGACGCGTGTTCGGGGGCTTCACACTGATGTTGGTGGTACTGTTCCAGCCGGCCAAGTTCCACCTGCCGGAACTCCTGCTGCCGGCCCAGGTAGCGCGCGTGCTGGCTCTGGTGTTGTGTGTGGTCGTGGGTCTGGCCCTGTACCAGGCGTGGGTACTCCTATGGTCGGCTAGTCGATTGGTCGGTTGGTCGGCTAGTCGGTTGGTCAGTTGGCGCAACCACTTGACCACGCGACCACCTGGTGGGCTGGCCGGTCCAAACACTGCAGGCGTGGAGCTCGGCGTGACAGCCATGGCCTTAGCCGCTATGCTGCTCACCAGCCCAGCTCTGACCGTGCCGCCAGCGCCCAAGCGCGAGTACGATATCGTCGCCGAGCAACTGTATCGCATAAAGCGGGAGTTCCCAACCTACAAGTGGACGGTCGTTGGTTATCCCGAGGCGCTGCCCCACGTGTTTGGGAGAGGCTTCTTCGTCAGTAACGAGACCTTCCTGGAGCGCTATCGTCCGGAGACCTGGCGTTTCGATCCGCGCAAGCCCGAGTTGGCCATACCGACGCCCCATGTCTTCATCTTCGTCGAGAGGCGTCCCTTCGTCCGCGTCGGCTCGACGGCGGAGGAGGCGGATCGGCGGGAAGCGATTGGGCGCCGGCTTCAGGACTGGACCGGACGCTATGAAGGGCTGCACGATGATGTGAGCCGCTACTACGAGAACGACTCATTGGTCATCTACCATATCTACCGCCCACCCGAGGTCGAACAGCGCATCCTAGAAGAGATTGAAAGCGAACGGAGGCAATCCGATGGGTAAGTTGAGACAGGTGTTCGGCGTTCTACTTGCACGACTGTGGGGCGCGCGTCCTGGACGGCGCCTCGGGGACTGGATCACCCAGGAGCAGGCCTGGCTGGCTGAGCTGATCGGGGCGATTCAGACGGTGTTGAGAGCTGGTTGGGGCCATTTTGCGAGCGCTGCCGGCATGCTCGGACGTTCACTGGTAAGGCGTCTGCGCCGGCAAGATGATCCGATGTCCATCAGCTTGCCGCGCTCACGCATCGTCCCCACGGTGGCGCTGCTAGTTCTCCTTTTCGTCGCCTATCAGACTGTATTCCAGCAGACGGTCTTTCCGCAACCTCCCGTCTTTGCCGGCGCGCCTCAGCAACGCGTCCTCATCGTTCACAACGCGACGGACAAGTACGGTGAAAGGGCGTATGCTAACGCCGTGCGGGCGCTGGACTACGCGCGGTTGAACCACCACGACCTGGATCTCGCCGCCGGCCACCCCTGGCCAGAGTTGGGTCAATACAGCACGCTGCTCTTCGCAACCGAGTTCCTGGACCAGATTGGCCAGGCCGAAGTGGGGCGGATTCTCGACTACGTGGACAATGGTGGTGGTCTGGTCGTCGTCTTCCGTGGCTGGAACCCGCAACTCGCGCCGCTATTCGGCATCGATGCCGGCGCAGGGTACCCTGACTTGATCGAAGACGAAGGGGGGCTGTCGTTCACGTACGATTTCTTCCCCGGCGTCAAAGGCCTGACGCTCAGCGAGAAAGCGGTTCAAGAGCTGTCTTTCTATGACGTTGGGCTGCTCTCCAACACGCAACTCATCGCGAGTTCAGGGGCCGGCAAGCCTATCGCTTGGCTGCACCACCACGGCCGAGGACGGGTGATCTTCTGGAACACTTCATTCCTGGCCGAAAAGAACGCGCGAGGCTTCATCGTGCAGTCAGTGCTGAACGTCCAGGGGCTAGGCGTACTGCCCATCGCCAACTTCGCCACGATCCAGATTGACGACTTCCCGGCTGCGGTGTCTACCGAGAAGATCGAACCGGTCAAGACCGAATACGACATGACGCTGGTGGAATTTTACGACAAGGTCTGGTTCCCGGACATGATGGACATCGCGCGGCGTTACGGGATCGCCTACACTTTCCTGATTCCCTTCAACTACAATCCACTGGTGGAACCGCCCTTCGATTTCCAGGAGTGGGAACATGCCAGGATCGAGGTGGATCGCCAGAGCTTTCCCTACGCCGTCTACGCCTCTCATTCGGCGGCTCAGAGACATGAGTTAGGGCTCCACGGCTACAACCACATTTCCCTCACCCTGAAGAACTGGCCTAGCGAGGAGGCGATGGTGAAGGGGCTGCGGACAGCCTCGGAACGCTGGGGCGCGGACAATCTGGGGCCTCAACCTGTCACCTACGTACCCCCCAACAACATCTACGACGAGGCCGGCGCCCGGGCGCTCACACAGGGATTCCCTTCCCTGCGGATCCTGGCCGGCGTCTATACCGGACGCTTCGAAGGAGGAGGCAACCGCGAGTTCGGACCCGAGCCTTGGAACCCGCAACTCTTCGACATGCCTCGCATCACCTACGGGTACCACATGACCTCCCGCTACCGTTTCGCCGCGATCTCTGCGCTGGGCATGATGGGCATTATGACCCACTTTATCCACCCGGACGATGTGATTCACACCCCCGAGAACTATCCCCATGCCCATCACCTCCGCAATCCCAAGTATTGGCCCTGGCGCGGGGATCACACCGGTGAGAAGGACGGATTCTACTACCGTTTTCTCCGCTGGCTAGACTTTTTGAAGGCCCATTACCCCTGGCTGCGCTACACTCGGACCGACGACTCCTACTACATCCTGCGCCTCCACTTGGAGAACGAGGTGCAGGTTGATCTGAAACCCTATGAGGTGGTAGTGCACTCCTCGACGCCGACGTACTTTCAGGTGCGCATCAATGACGGGCGCCGGATAGACCTCAACGGTATTCAGGGAGCACAGTTCGTCCACCTGCACCACGGCGAGGGTTACACCCTCTACACGCTGCGGGGGCTCAAGACAGAAGTGCGCCTGAGGCTATTGATTCCGGAGACCATGGAGGAAAGTTTGCCGGCACCGATCGCGGTGTCGCCCCAACTCGGAGCTGACCAGGCGATGGAAGAAGATGACACAGAGTTGGGAGATCTGCAGGACGAGGACTTGTGGGAGAAGGCCGTTGTTCCGACGCCAACCCCAGGATCGCAGCCGGCGCCCACGGCCACGCCGGCCCTGGACGTGTTACCGATGAGCACCCCCACACTGCGGAGCCGGCCGTGAGGGTGGGGGTGATATGTCCGTTTACTGCGAAGACAATTCGGGTAAGGGCGAAGCAAGCTTCGCTACTCCAGAAGCAGGTCTCATTGTTCTCGCTATCTCCGTCGTGACCTACTTCACAATGGTCGTACTGGAAGGGACGGGGCTGCTACCTCCGGCGGACGTTGACGCCACCAGTCTAACTATTGGTTCCGCTATCGTCACGACCGTCATGCTCATACTGGTCAGCCTGGCCGTCCGGCTGTTGAACAGTGCCCTGGGGAAAGCCCTGCAAGAAGCCCAGCAACGGGCCGTTGAGCTGGCAGCGACGACCGAGCAACTACAGGCCGCCGCCGAGGGGATCGCTGCAACCACTAATGAGATGGCGCAGGGAGCTGAAACCCAGGCGCGTCAGGCAGAGACGGCCTCTCGCTCCATGGCTCAACTGGCAAACGCCACGCGCCGCATCACCAGCAGCCACCGCTAGGCCGGCGATGTCTCTTCCCTGACCCAAACCCTGGTGCGAAACACGGCCCAAGTGCTGGATGCGCTGGAGGGCAAGTTGGGAGAGATCGAGCACGTGGTGACGCTGGTGGAAAAGACCGCCGGCCAGACCAGACTGCTGTCTCTGAACGCCGCCATCGAGGCCGCGCGGGCCGGCGAGCATGGCAAAGGCTTCGCGGTTGTGGCGGACGAGGTGCGCCGGCTGGCGGAGAGTTCCAGTCGGGCTGTAGACGAGATCACCACCCTGAACGAGCAGATTCAGGGGGAGCTCCAACGGGTTCTGGGGGGCATGGAAGACGTGGTTACCACGGTGGATAACACGGCTACGCTGGCGCGCCAGAGTGCGGATGCCACAGCTCAGCAGCGTCAAGAGTCCGACACGGTGGTGCGCTCGGTGAACGACGTGGCGTCGGTGGCGGAGGAACAGGCAGCCGGCGCGGAGGAGATGTCGGCTGCAGTCGAGCAGCAGATGGCGTCCACGGAGCAACTGGCCACAGCGGCTCAGGAGCTGTCCGAGATGGCGGCCGATATGCAGGCCAAGGTCTCGCGGTTCCGTCTGGAGAGTGAAGCAAGTCTGGGCGCAATACCCGTGAATGACCGGTAGAGCCGCTCACCCTCCCGCAGGTTTGAACGGTTTTTGGCCTGCCAATGCTACTTCTCGAAGCAGTTTGACATTCCAACCCAGGCTATGCCGTAACCTGCGGGAGGGTAACCGGGATTCGTTCACGGGTATTGAGTCTAGGCGCGAAGCAAGCTTCGCTACTCCGTCTCAGGTTGACCGTTCGTCGTTGATCGTTTATAGGAGATAAAGCCCATGCAAACTGAAAGATCCTTAGAAGAAGAACCACAGCGCCAGTTCATCATCTTTCGCTTGGATGAGACGGAATTCGCCGTCCCCATCGAGCAGGTGGCCCGCATCGTGCGCCTGGCAAAATGCACCCGCGTGCCCCGGGCGCCGGCCTTTCTGGAGGGCGTCATCAACCTGCATGGCGACGTCGTGCCCATCGTCGATCTCAAGAAGCGCTTCCAGTTGGTGGAGACGCCCTACGACGACGAAGCCCGCATCATTGTCGCCGAAGTGACCGACCAGAGAGTGGGCCTGATCGTGGACGCCGTCACCGAGATTCTGTGGCTGCCCACCTCCGCCATCGAGCCGCCGCCGGCCATGGTGGCCGACATCAGCGGCGTCTATCTGACAGGCGTGGCCACCCAAGACGACCGCCTGTTTGTCATCCTGGACCTCAGCCGCGTGCTGACCACGGAGGAGGTCGCGGAGCTGGAAACGGAGTTGTCAGTGAACAGTGGACAGTGATCTTATACATAACAGGTCATCGCAGGATTCATCCGTGGATGGCGAGCAGACGGCCAGAAACGTCCCCACGGACAGAAGGAAACCCTGTGCTGAGTGTAGCCGAAGTAACGGCTGTTTGACTTTT
>JAANWY010000102.1 GCA_018263655.1 Anaerolineales bacterium
TCGCCGGCGTCACGATGCCAGCGCTGGCGACGACCAGCAACAGCAGGGTGCTAGTCAGCGCGATGTGTCTCATCGTCTGAGAAGCCGATGCGTATCACGGATTCAAGGGGAAAAACTGATTTGTCCGTGTTTCTTTCCGTCCGTGATGACAAAAACGGCACGGACCTGCCTGTGCGTGGCACGCAGACAGGGGGCACGCAGACAGGCTTTTTCGACGCATAGTACTACTTCCAGATCCCCTGAACACTCCATGGGATTGCTACTTGCGAGAGCGCCATCGGTAGGCTGCATACCCCCCGAGGCCGGCCAAGCCTGTGCCGACCAAGATAAGGGTCGCTGCTTCTGGCACTTCGGCCGGCGGAGTGATGTTGCCAGGCGTTGGCGTCACCGGGATCGGTGTGATCGTGGCCTCGGGAGCCGGCCCGGGTGTGTTGGTCGGCCCCGGTGAATTCGTGGGCGCCGGCGTGTCTGTGGGTGGCACCGTGTTCGTGGGGGTGGGTCCGGGTTGGGCACCCTGGAGCAGACTCAGGCCGGCATTGGCTGTGCCAATCCACACATCGCCGTTGGATCCGAAAGCCAGAGCGGTTACGTCGCTGCCGGCCAGCCCCGATGCGTCTGCGGTAGCAGCGAACCAGGCGCCGTCGATACGGGCGCGCACACCGCCGCGTGTTGGCTGAAGGTGCGACTCTTCCGGCTTCAGCCCCGTCAGTGCGGTCCCGTGAGAGATGCCGGCCCACACGTTGTCGTTGGATGCAATAGCCAGCGTCGAGACATACCCTTGCTCTTCGAAGGTGGTTTCAGACCACGCGTCGTCTGTTCGATATGCGACGAGCGCATCCACGAACGGCCATTCTGCGGAGAGAAAGCCCTGGGTGTTGTACGTGCCGGCCCACGGGTTGCCGTCGCCGTCGACAGCGACGGCTCGGAAATCACCGGTGACGTCTTCGCCGCTCCCGGGTCGGTCCGCAGGCGAAGTGTAGCCCGTCCAGTCACCGCTCTCGAATACCGCCAGGCCGCCGCCGGTGTAGCCGCCGGCCGGCGCCGTCGCGACCCAGACTTGGTTACCCGTCGCGTCGAGGGCAACATCGGTCACTACATTCGAGGGCAGTCCGTCGTCAGTCGTGTACGTCGGCAGCCACGTGTTCGTTTTTGTGTCGAAGGCAACCAGACCGGCGCCAGAACCATCGCGGAGATCACCGGTGCCAATCCACACCACGCCGTCGGCGTCGACCTCGATATCTTGGATCTCGTCCCCTGGCAGCCCAGAGTTGTCCTCGTCGTAGACTGTCCAGCTTCCATCGCGGTACACGTTGAGCCCGCCGCCCGTCCACACACCCTCTTCCACGTAGCGTTGTGTGCCGATCCACACGGCGCCATCGCCGTCCACGGCCAGTGCCTCGACCAGGTTCGAGGAGAGGTCGGAGTTGTCCATGTTGAAGTGCTGCCACACGCCGTTCGGCTCACGCGTGCTGACACCGCTGCCCAGCGTCGCGATCCACAGAGTGCCATCGCCTGTCACAGCCACGTCCGTAATCTTGTTGCTGGACAGGTGGGATTCGGATGTGCGATAGCCCTGCCACGCGTCATCGAGTGGTTGATACCGCGTAAGTCCGCCGCCCTCACACCCGATGGTATCGCGGCACCACGGCCCGGTGCCGACCCAGATGCGGCCCTGTTGGTCGGCCAGGACAGCCCACAGCACCTTTGAGGAGAGGCCGTCGTTGTCGCCGTACTCGGTCCAGGTGTCGCCTTCCAGCATGTTTAGCACGCCGATGGGGGCAGTTTCATTCTTGTAGGTGAGAGCCCACACGCGGCCGTCACCATCCACCGTGACGTCGCGGATCGAGTTGGATGCCAATCCATCAGATGTGCGGTAGCGGTACCAGGCGTCCTCGTCGGGCGTGTAGCGCACCAGGCCCGACGGTGTAGCGAACCAAATACGGCCATCGGGGCCGGCTGCCACGGCGTTGATTCGGTTGTCGGTGAGATCCGAGTCATCACGGTTGAATGTGTTCCAACTCCCACCGGACAACCAGGCAACACCGCCGCCTTCGTTCGCCCAGTGAGCGGCTGCCGTGTCTGATTCCTCGACGAACACCTTGTACGGGCGCGTGCCGACCCAGACATCGCCGCCGGCAAACGCGATGTCTGTGACGTTGTCGGATGGCAACCCATCGTCAACGGTGTACGTGACACAGTTACCGCTCAGCTCGCAGACGCTCAGGCCACCGCCGGACCACGCGTTGCCATCCCAAGCTTGAGATGTGCCGATCCACACTTTGCCATCTGGTCCAAACGCCACGGCCGTAGCATTGTTCGATCCCAGACCGTCGGCCGTAGTGTACGTAATCCACTGGTCCTCGCCGGGTTCGAACTGGGTCACGCCCCTGCGTGTGGCGAACCACAGCATGTATTGGCCGTCGGATGCGATAGCCTGGATGTCGTTGCTGGCCAGCGGGTACTCTGGGGCGAGGTACTGGGTGTGGCTCCCATCGAAGGGGTCCCAACTGACGACACCGCCGTTGTGGGTGCCGGCCCACACCACGTTGCCCGTCATGGCCAGGCCACGCATGTCGTCGCCGTTGGCCATCGTTGTCCACTGTCCCTCGATGCCGCCTTGGGCCCTTGCGGGCTGCAGCGCCAGTATGAAGGGACCCGTTATCAAAAACAGAACTGCTGCCAAGCCAGCGATAGTTGCTGGGGCTCGTTTCATTATTGCCAAACTCCTTGCGGGGCGAATGTTCTCAAGCGAATACCGCGAATACTCTCAAATTGCCTTCGTCAGTCCGACGGTATAGTATACTCGTTTATGGTCGGTTGGTCAAAAAGCGGGGATTCGAGACCTGTGCAAATGTCCGCTTCATAGATATAGAACGGCACTTCGAGTACCCAGGTTTCGGGGGGGAAGGTCATATTGGCCGCCATGGTGGCGCCGGCCCAGCGCTGCTGCTCGACCAGCGTCCATGGCGCATCGGGGAGCGTGAAGGGAGGAGGGTAGGATTCACTGACGAAGTACACGCGCCGGCCCTGATGCTGCCAGCGTCGGACGACTGCCGCCAACTGTTCCTGCGGAGGGTAGGTCGAACTAAGCAGCATAGCCGACACGCCATGCTCTGCCCAGAGCGGGGCAGCGAAGCGGCCGACGTGGGCACCCCGGTCGACGCTCTCGAAGAGGACAACGTCTTCCGGGCCGAAGGTCTGCGTGAGCCTGGCAACGAACGTTGAAGAGCCGGCCAGTTCCGGTTGCCGAATCAGCGATCGACCTGCGTCGATGAAGTTGAAGGTGAGAAGCGCGAGCGTGAGGATGGCTAGCCCGCGCCGGAGGCCGGCCGACTGTCGGGCGAGATGCCGGCGGCCGTGAGCCAGGCCCGCCCACCGCAGCGTGACGTATGCCGTGAGCAGGAGAAGCGCCGGCGCCACGATGGGCAGTTGCCGGCGCCCTGTGTACAGGTGTGAGACGTTGTTGGAGATGGCCGGCATCATGACAGTGACGAGGCCGGCTGTGCCTAGTGCCATGATCAGGAACGCCGTGCGCCGGCTCAGGTCGTCGGCCACCAGGTGGCTGAGACCGACGACTCCCAGACACAGGCCCAGGGGGGTCAGGAAGAGGCTCAGTGTGACCAGGCCGGACCAGGCGGAGGGGGCATCTGCCTGAGCAGCCGGCCACGCCAGGGCTAACGTGATGCCGGTGCCGGCCAAGATGATGAGACTGGCGGCCTCTTGGAGATTGGAGATTGGAGGTTGATTTCCGGAGCTGTCTAATCTGCGATCGCCAATCTCTAGTCTCTGATCTCTAATCTCTAATCTTTGCTGACGCAAAAGGATGAAGATAGCGATCCCAGCGATATACAATGTAATCAACGAAACCCAGGCGCTCGGTTTACTCAGTGCTGTCGTGAGCAAGGCCCAGAGGCCGTGACCGTTCAGCACCACGTAGGGTCGCAGGGTGGTGGCGTAGAGCAGCGTGGCGTGAGCTGATAGGGCGCTGAATGGGATACTGAACGTGGCGAACTCGCGTCGTGTAGCCCAGCGACGGCGCAGCCAGATGATCCAGAAGAGACCGACGGCCGGGAGCAGGAGTAACCCTTCGAACTTGACGAGGGGCACCACGCCAAGAGCTAGGCCGGCAAATGCCAGATTCAGTTTGCCGCTCGCGGTGGATGACAATCCACCGCTCCTGGCCGCCGAATTGTCACCCGTCGGGAGCAATTTGCATGTACTGAACTGGGAGGGCGAGATGCCATCTCGTCCTACGGAGTGCGTTCCGTAGCGGGTAAGGGCGTAGACGCCGGCCCAGATCAAGGCACCGGCCAGCAGCTCGGCGAAGGGCGTGCGGGCGTAGTATACGACCGGCGGCGCCAGCGCCGTCAGTAGGGCGCCCACCAGCGCGATGTTCGGGCCGAATATGGCACGGCCGGCGGCGTAGACGGCCAGAATGAACAGTAGGCCGAACAGCGGAGCCGCATACGCAGCGAGTGCCGGTCCGCCCACAAGTCGCAGGACGGCGATCCAGACGGATACAAACGGTGGGTGATAGGGGACCACCGCCCCGTTGTTGCCCAGATCGACGGCGAACGCGAGATTGTAAAAGCCAACGTCGTCACGGTCCGGAAAGCGAGGCATGCTGCTTCTGTGGTCACCGTAGGTGCGGACGAACAACCGGCGATCGGCGGCCGGCAACGCTTCTAACACGGCCGGTCTGGCCGTCAGTTCGCCCGTGCGCGCGATGAGGGCGCCGGTGCTGGTGTACCAGCCGGCATCCAGGAAAGCCGGTGTGTAGTCGGCCGGCGGGGTGTAGAGGATGGCAGCGGTGAGGAGGAGGCCGGCGAGCAGCGCGTCGCGCCAGGTGGAACGGCGTACGCATTTCTTTACTAGGCTGAGCGCGGGTCTTGCCAGGCGCTTACGGGCTTTGTCGAAACCCCATTTATGGGGTGTCGCTTTGTAGCCCGTCAACCTTTCGACAGACTCAGGACATCGCTTCACCGGCGGGCGGGCGGTGCGGAGAAATACCCCAGCCGTGGCGGTGACCAAACCTAGCGCCAGTAGTAGGCTGCTGAGCGTCAGCCGGCCGAGCTGGGCCAGGACCAGCGCCAGCCAGCCGATCACGCTGACGCCCGCAATCCCGACCGTCAGCGCGAGCTCAGAAGCGCTGAGCTGAATCCAGTTTCGGCGGTGCGCCCCCCACGACGGCCGATCGTCGGCTGTTGTTTCAGTTCCAGAGACAATTGTCGTCAGCGGCTCCGCGCCGGCCATCGGGTGATCCCGCGAGCCGTTGACCGATTGCCGTAGCTGGCGCCCGAGGTGGCTCATTGTTCCGCGAAGAATCGCAGAATCGTGCCCGAGTCGCGGCCGGCTTCGCCCACAGCCCACCCCTGGCGTTCGTCGGCCGTCATGCGCAAAGCGTAGATGGTGTGCCGCGTGACGCGCGAGTCTGTCTTGTTCTCCCAACGCTCACCGTTGTGATAGAAGGTGAGGCCGGCATTACCCATAACCCACGCGTGGTCCGGGCCAGGACTGTGGACGGCGTACAGCGCCTGGCCGCCCGTGGGCGGCCGTGACACGTATTCCCACCGGCCCTCCAACTGGCGGGCGACCGTGCCACGGCTGCCCACGGCCCACCCCTGACCGGCGACCGGCACATGGATGTCGTGCAACCCCTGGAAACTGGCCGTCGACATCCACTGACCGCCGGTCAGGCGAATGACGCGCCCGACGGTGTCGGCTGCGGCCGTCGTCGCCCAGCCGTCATCGCCAGAGCTGAGGGATAACGCCGTGAACTTGTAACTCGTCGAGGCCTGGACGCCCCACTGGCTGCCGTTCCAGCGCAGCGCTGTGCCGCCGGCGCCCAAGGCCCAACCGTTGAGCGGTGACGTCATAGCAATGGCCACCAGTGTTTCGCTGGAGGCAGGGCTGAGTTGAACTTGCCAGGTCTCGCCGCCGTCGGCGGTGTGGCGGATCGTACCATTGTCGCCGGCGGCCCATCCGATCTGCCGATCCACGAAGTACACGCTGCGCAATGCTTTGTCGGTGTGGCTGTCCTGGAAAGACCAGCTCGATCCGCCGTCTGCTGAATGCAGGATTACGCCCTGCTCGCCTACGGCCCATACCTCGGCCGGCGCTCCCGGCGCTTCCACGCAGAACACGTCGAACAAGTCGACGGGCGGGACACCGGATACCGGCGCCCAGCCGCCAGAGGGTGGCGGCTTCGGCGTCGGGCTGGGCGGCGCCGTCGGCGTGGATCGGGTGGCCGTGGATGTTGTTGTTGGCGTCACGCTGGGGGTTGAGGTCGCCGTCGGCGTAGGGGTCACACCCGGCCCCGAGGTCGGGCTAGATGTGACGCCGGGCGTCGGTGTAACCGTTGCTGTCGGGCTGGGTGTGACGCCTGGCAAGAGTGTGGCCGATGCGGTGGCCGTCGGGCCGGCCGACGATGTCGGTGTCACCGTCGGTGTAGGTGTCGCCGGCGGCAGAACGCCGGTGTGGCCAGCGAGCGCCAGCGGCAGGTACATCTGGTGGACGCGGCTGATGGGCGCCTCGGACGTTGGTGTTGGTGTGCGCGTCGCGGCCGGCGGCGTCGGCTCCACGGGCAGATTCTCGCCGTAGCGACTCAGCCCGCTGCGGCGGGAACCGAACCACAGGTCACCGTTAGCATCTTCGGCGATAGCCTGAATCTCGTCGCCGGCGATGCCGGTATTGGCGGTGGTGAGGGCCGTCCAGGTGCCGTCTGTTGACCATTTGACGCCGCCCGTCGCCGGCGCGGCGCCGTGACCGTCCTTCGACGTACCGGCCCACACCGTCCCGTCCGCCCCGACGAACAACGAGGCGACGTAGCCGTCATCCTCCCAGATTTGGCTGCTCCCCCAGCTCGTGCCGTCGAAACGATTGGCGACGGCGTCCACACCGGTGCCGGTAGGCCAGTGGAAACTGCCCCGGTACGTCCACCCGCCGGCCCACACAGCACCATCCAGTCCCAGCGCGAGAGAGCGGATTTCGTTTTCGGCAGCCACAAGGCCATCGCTGTGATCCCAGCGGGTCCACGCTGTGCCATCGAAGCGCCCGACCCCTCCGCCGGCCCGTACGTTGTTGATCCAATATGGTGCGCCGGCGACCCAAACGCGCTGCTGAGACCGATCGATGATGATGTCGGTGATGTTGAGGGAGGGCAACTTGTCATACACATCGTGGTGAGACCAGGTGTCGTCGCTGGGGTTGGCGGGGGTGCCGGCAGTGTCCAGCACGCTGACGCCACTGCCGGTGAAGGTGCGCAGACTGCCCGATCCCACCCAGATTCGATCTTGCCAGTCTACCGCCACGGCCGATACCTCGTCGCTCTTGAGCCCGCGCCACGGCTCGCGCCCGTCGTCATCGGTGTTCCGCTGGGTGAAGGTGGACCATTGGTTCTGGTCCGGGTCGAACATGCTGAGACCGCCGTCTTCGAAGCTGCGCCAGCGGACATTGTAGATGGTGCGCCGGGCACCAATCCAGGCCCGCCCCTGGCTGTCAAAGGCGATGCCGCTCACCGCGTTACCCCGCAGCCCCGTCCACGGTGACTGGCCGTCGGCGTCTGTGTTTTCCAAAGTATATGTGACCCACGTTCGCCGGTCCTGCGACAGGACACTTACGCCGTTGTGCGCCGTGCCCACCCACAGCCGGCCATCGGGTGCCTCGGCTACGGCCGTGATCGTGTTGCCGGTTAGAGCTTGCCCTGAGCCTGCCGAAGGGTTCGTCTGCCGCGTCAGCAGAGGGGGCTGGAAGGTGGTGGTGTCGAAGCGGCTGATGCCCTGCCCGACGCCGTCGGGACTGTTGGTGCCGAGCCAGAGTTGATCGCCACGGCCCACGATGGCGGTCACCAGATTGGCGGAGAGGCCGTTGTCGGTGGTGTACTGCTGCCAGACGTCGTCGCTAGTCTCCGACAGGCTGCCGCCGGGGTACAACACGCTGACGCCTGTTCCGTTCCCGTTGAACGCCCGGGTGCCGATCCAGATTCGGCCGGCCGACCCGAACCCGATGGCGCTGATGTAGCCGTCGGCCAGCCGGCCGCGACCTGAGCGGAAGTGGACTGGTCCACGATCGGTGAAGGCGAAGACGCCGTTGCCTTCGGTGCCCACCCAGACGTTGCCGGCCTCGTCGACGGCCAGGGCCGTGATGCTGTCGGCGACGTCGGATTCGCTGGTGTAGGACTGCCAACTGTCCCCATCCCAGACGGCCAGTCCACCGCTGCGCCGGCCCCAGTGGCCCGGTTCGTCATCCGTGGGCGGAATCCAGGTGGTGAAGGGCTTCGTCGCCACCCACACCTTGCCACCGTGATCGACAGCGACATCGACCACGGCCGGCGACGTGGGCGGTGTGAACGTCTGCCACTCACCGGTAGCCCATTCCCAACGGGCCAGCCCTCCGCCCTCGAAAGAGGTGCCGTTCCAGCGCTGGTCAGTGCCAACCCAGAGGTAGCCGGCCGGATCGGTGGCGATGGCGGTGGTGTTGCTCGATGGGAGTCCACCACCGGTGCTTTCGACCGTGTGGTTTTGCCAACTGCCGTCGGGGGACAGCACGCTGAGGCCGCGACACGTGGCGAACCAGATGCTGCCGCCCCCGCCGACGAGCACGTCCCGCACGTCGTTGCAGGCCAGGCCGGTCTGGGGGTACAGGTATTGAGTGTAGCTGCCACTTGTCCGGAGCCCAGCCGAAGGGTCGGCCAGATTCCAGCGGACGACGCCGCCGGCTTCGGTGCCGGCCCACAGCGTGCCCTGTCCTGAGCCGGACGAAGGGTCACCGTCCAAGGCCAACGCCTGGATCGCGTCGCCGTTGGCGTAGCTGATCCACCCACCGTCGAGCTGCTGGGCCGGCGATGCATCCGATGTTGGTGGAATGCGGGCCGGCAGCAGCGTCAGCACAAAGGCGCCGGTGATGAGGATGCCGGCGAGGGCGTAGCGGGCGGTGCGCAGTGAGTTTTCGATTCGGTTTGCGTATGAGTTCATGCTGGTTGTTGGGTATCTGGCACGTATTGCGTGTTGCGTGAGCGATTTCAACAAGTAACGCAATACGAATTCCAATTCCACTGTCTCGATCTTTGTCTCGATTCTTTTCAGTCTCGCAGTCTCTACAACGTGTTGGCCGGCGATCCGTTAGGCCTCGGCTCTCAACGGACTACTGGTGTTTCCCATAACTTGGATGCCCAATTGTGTTACTTGTGAAACGTACCTGCCTGCCTGTGCGGGGCACGCAAACAGGCCTGCCTGTGCGTGGGCAGACAGGTCTTGGGGGCGTGCATTTAGGCGCCACAGCCGCTGGGGACTTATGGGAAACACCAGTGGGTTGGCCTTGTTTAGACATCTGGTTTGTGGTACAATCACAGTAACTGTTCAGGTAGTGGGGACCCTTGCGAAGGTTTGCCAATCGCTTTCGGGTTGAGGTGCCCCTCGCCAGTCGAAAATCGGCCTCTTGCGAAGGTTAGGAAGAACCTTCGCAAGGGTAGCTGAACGCTTACCAATCACATTGACTGGAGGGTAGAGCCTGGAGGCCAAGCATGGCGCAACAAAAAGACGTCGAGCAGCCATCACCCGTAGACGAAGAAGTTCTCACAGCCATTCAGAGCACCCTGTACGACCGTCTGCGAGAACCTTTGGTGACTGAGATCCGGGAGCGACTCATCGAACAGGCGGCTGAGCAGCCCATCCCCCTGTACTATGATCGCTGATCGCTTCATTGCCGGCCAGACCCAGCGACTGGAAGAGGCCATCGATCGCAATACCCAGCGCATTGTGGACTTGCAGCGGGACATGGGCCGGCGCTCCACGGAGCTGCGGGAGGAGATGGGTCACCGCTCTGATGAGGTGGACCGCCGCTTCACGGAGCTGCGGGAGGAGATGGATCGCCGCTTTGATGAGGTAGACCGGCGCTTCACGGAGGCGAAGGATGAGCGGGAGGCACTTCGCGTTGAGATGGTGCAGCGCTTCAACAGTATGGATCAGCGCTTCAGGACTCTGGAGCAGTGGGCCGAGGCTGTCGATCCGCGTTTTGAGAACATTGAACAGCGCTTAGAGAGCCTCGAACAGCGCTTAGAGAGCCTCGAACAGCGCTTAGAGAGCCTCGAACAGCGCTTAGAGAGCCTCGAACAGCGCTTAGAGAGTCTCGATCAACGCTTAGAGAGTCTCGATCAGCGTTTTGAGAGTATCGATCAACGCTTTGAGAACGTCGATCAGCGTTTTGAGAGTGTTGACCAGCGCTTCGACCGGGTGGAGCGCCGGTTGGAGACAGTAGAGACAAAGGTAGATCAGCTAGGCGTCCACATGCGTAACTGGACGTTGGCCGCCGTGGCACTGATCAGTTTGATCGTGACTGTTCTCCAGTTAGTACTCAGGTGAGGCAGTTCATCTCCCAGTTCTACTTGTTCGACAATTCCATTTATCACACGCGGCGCAACTCAGCGCCGGCTTGCAGAGACGCAATCGCGAGGAGGCGAGTTGAAAATGGAGAAGCCCTGGCTCAGCAACTACGATCCTAGCGTCCCCGAGACGCTCGAGTATCCGGATGTTCCCGTGCACCACTTCCTCGAGGGAAACGCGCGCCGGTATCCGACCGGACCGGCCACCATCTTCTACGATTCGATGCTGACGTACAGCGAATTGGACGCGTTGGCGAATCAGATCGCTCATGCCCTCCTCAGAATGGGCGTGCAGAAGGGCGATCGGGTCGCGCTGTTGTTGCCTAACAGTCCGCAATTCGTTGCCGGCTTCTTCGGTACACTCAAGGCCGGCGCCATCGTCGTCGCCACCAATCCGCTGTACACGGCCAGAGAGCTGAGGCGCCAGCTCGGCGATGCCGGCGCGACCACCATCATCACCCTCAGCAAGCTGTATCCAACCGTGCAGGAGATCGTCCCGGATACCCAGATCGAGAACGTGGTCGTGACTAACATCAAGGAGTATATGCCCTTCGTCCTGCGGACGCTGTTCACCCTCTTTCGCGAGAAGAAGGATGGGCATCGCGTCGAGCTGTCGCCCGACCACATCTGGTTCCAGGACTGGGTCGACGGGCAGCCATCCAGAGCACCCGAGGTCGATGTGACCCCTGACGATGTGGCCATCTATCAGTACACGGGCGGTACCACCGGTATCTCCAAAGGAGCCGTTGCCCCCCATAAGGCGCTGGTGGCCGACACGCTGCAGATCGATGCGTGGATATCGGAGGCCCGAGAGGGAGAGGAGACGTACATGGCCGTGCTCCCCTTCTTCCATGTGTACGGTATGGTTGCCTGTATGACGTCGGCGGTGTATCAGGCAGCGCGGATGGTCTTGCTGCCGCAGTTCAACGTCGATGACGTTCTGAAGGCCGTCGACAAGTACAAGCCGACGCTGTTCCCGGGGGTGCCGGCGATGTACGTGGCGATTAACAACCACCCCGAGGTCGGCAAGTACGACATGCGTTCGATCCGTGCGTGCATCAGTGGCGCCGCTCCGTTACCCGTCGAGGTGAAGAAGCGTTTCGAGGCGCTCACCGGCGGCAANTTGTGCGAAGGCTATGGCCTCTCGGAGGCGCCGACGGCAACGCACTGCAACCCGATCAATGGTGTCAACAAGCCGGGGTCCATCGGGATGCCGTTCCCGGATGTAGCGTGCAAGATCGAGGACCTGGACACGGGGGAGGCGTTGCCACCTGGTGAGGTGGGGGAGCTCTGCCTGCGCGGACCACAGTTGATGAGAGGGTACCTCAATCAGCCTGAGGAGACAGAACTGGCGCTGAAAGACGACTGGCTCCACACGGGTGACATCGCGAAGATGGACAAAGACGGGTACTTCTTCATTGTGGATCGGAAGAAGGATATGATTATCACCGGCGGCTACAACGTGTATCCGCGCGATGTGGAAGAGGTCCTTTATCAACACCCGGGCGTGCGAGAGGCAGCAGTTGCCGGCGTGCCCCACGAGTACTACGGCGAGATGGTCAAGGCCTACGTCGTTCCGAAGAAGGAAGCAGCAGTCTCTGAAGATGAACTGATCGACTTTTGCAGGGAGGGGCTTGCTTCCTACAAAGTACCGAAGGAGATCCAATTCCGCGAGGAACTGCCCAAGACGTTGGTCGGCAAAGTTCTCCGGCGGGTGCTGGTCGAAGAGGAGAAACAGGGGACAGTTACCAGTGAACAGTGAACAGTAGTACTGATCACTGTTCACTTATACGTAATACACCCCAGACTGAGGGGCGATCACCATTCCCCCACGGACGGAAAGAAACACGGACAAAAACAAAAAGGTTTACACCGTTACTTCGACTACACTCAGCACAGGGTTTCCTTCTGTCCATGGGGACGTTTCTGGCCGTCTGCTCGCCATCCACGGATGAATCTTGCGATGACCTGTTACGTATAAGTTAACTGTTCACTGATCACTGGCTGACTCTGCTTGGTGTGACGCTGTCAGGACAGCAAAATCATGGAGCACGCAGACTGGCATGGGTACGTGGGCGCGGTGCATCTGCACACCGTGCATTCCGATGGGACGGCCACCCACGACGAGATCGCCATCATCGCCGGCTGGGCCGGCCTCGACTTCGTGATCGTCACCGACCACAACGTTCGTGTTCCAGAGGCTCAGGGACACTACGGCGACGTCTTACTCCTGGTCGGTGAGGAGGTTCACGATCCCCAGCGCAAGCCGGAGAGCAGTCATTTGCTGGTATTCAATGTGGACCGTAGCTTGGCAGAGTACGCGCAAGACCCCCAGATGGTGATCGATGCTGCGCAGGAAGCCGGCGGCCTGGCGTTTATCGCGCACCCTTTCGAGCGCTCCACAGCCTATTCGGGCGTACCGGACATCAACTGGCGGGATTGGGGTGTAGACGGCTACACCGGGCTGGAGCTTTGGAACACGATGAGCGAGTTCAAGTCCCACGTTCCGAACCTGGCGCGGGCGATCCTCATGGCCTATTTCCCGGACCTTGGGCTCCGGGGCCCACAACCGGAGACGCTGGCGCGGTGGGATGAACTGATCGCCAATGGCCGGCGTGTCGCCATCATCGGTGGCCCGGACGCCCACGGCACGGTCTACCGCAAAGGACCACTGGTGCGCAGAGTACTGCCGTATGAGTGGCTGTTCCGCACCGTGCGACTCCACATCTTGTGCGATGAGCCCTTCAGCAGCGACGTGACCCACGACGGGGGGCTGGTTTACGATGCGATGCAGGCCGGCCGGAGCTTCGTGGCCTACGATTGGATCGGAGATGCCACAGGGTTTCGGTTCGTGGCGCGGAACAGCGATGACGAAGCCGGCATGGGCCAGCAACTTTCGATCGTGAACGGCGTAGTAACTTTTGAGGTGAACTCGCCGTTGCCGGCTTTGCTGCGCCTGATGCGTGAGGGGCGAATTGTCGCGGAGCGCCGAGGGCGTACGCTCTCCTACACGAGCAAAATGCCTGGCGCCTACCGAGTGGAAGCCTACCGACAGCACTGGTTCCGCTGGCGCGGTTGGGTCTTCACCAATCCGATCTACGTGGAAAGTGAATGCGATACCCTATGAACTTGGAAGCATCTCACCCGTGGGACGTTGAGCCGCAGGAGGCGATGGAAATCCAGCGTCAACTCCAGGACGAAGTTGTCGTGGAGACGACCTTCGACGAAGTCGAGACGGTGGCCGGCATTGACTGTGGCTTCAAGGACGGTAAGGCGCGCGCGGCCGTCGTCGTCTTGGGCTATCCCGATCTGCAGCCTGTCGATCAGGCGGTGGCACAGATCCCGATGCCGTTTCCATACGTCCCTGGCCTGTTGTCATTCCGCGAGGCGCCGGCCGTCTTGGAAGCGCTGGAGGAGCTCCGCGTCGAGCCCGACTTGTTGATTCTGGACGGTCACGGTTACGCTCACCCTCGCCGATTGGGCCTGGCCTGCCATGTGGGTGTGATCACCGGTGTGCCGGCGATTGGCTGCGCGAAATCGCGCCTCATCGGAGAGCACGAGGAGGCGGCAGCCGAAAAGGGCCACTGGGTCCCGCTGTACGACGCGGGCGAAGTTATCGGTGCGGTGGTGCGTTCGCGAACTAACGTCTTGCCGATTTTCGTCTCTATCGGTCATCAGGTTGATTTGGAGACAGCAGTGGACATCGTATTGGGCTGCTGCACCAAGTACAAGCTACCCGAAACGACACGCTACGCCCATCGCGTGGCCGGCGGTGAGCGGCTGGAGATTGCGAATTTGCAGCAAAACATCCTGAATTTTGGCCAAGATAGCTCATAACATTCGAGTCTGTCTAGCTTGACAATGTTAAATTCGGTTCAGAAACAGCCTTTTGCTCGCCGAAGGTCTCCTGACCGAGGCGAACGGGGCTCGGTCAGGAGACCTTCGCCCAGCACGCCAGGTAATT
>JAANWY010000103.1 GCA_018263655.1 Anaerolineales bacterium
CACCCGAGAGGTACACTTTTCAGTCGGTGTTTCTGGTACAGAATTATATCGTTGCTGACATCGGCTTCGCCTTGGTCTACTCAGGCGGCGTCCTGAGCCTGTCGAAGGGATGCTCCGTAAGTTGCCCCCTGAACGCTTACTGCGGTTTTTCTGACCGTACCAAGCAGATGCTACAGTTCCAGCACCGCACCCTTGCTTGCGCTGGTCGCCATCTTGGCGTAGCGGCCGAGCCAACCGTAGTCAATCTTCGGCGCCGGCGGATGCCACTTCTCACGCCGGCGCGCCAACGCCTCGTCGCTGAGCTCGACCTCCAGCCGGCGCTTCGGGATGTCGATGTGGATGATGTCACCCGGCTCCAGCAGTCCGATGGGACCGCCGGCCGCCGCTTCGGGGCTCACATGACCAATGCACGCACCTCGCGTGCCACCAGAGAACCGGCCATCGGTGATGAGGGCCACGGAATCGCCCAGGCCCATGCCAACGATGTTGCTGGTCGGCGCTAGCATCTCCTGCATGCCGGGTCCGCCGGCCGGCCCCTCATACCGAATCACCACCACGTCGCCCAGCTTCACCTCGCCGTCCAGAATGCCCTGGTTCGCGTCGTCGTGAGATTCGTAGATCACGGCCGGCCCGCGATGCGTCATCATCTCGGGGACGACGCCGGCCGACTTGATCACCGCGCCCTCGGGCGCCAGGTTGCCGAACAGAATCGCCAGTCCGCCAGTCTCACTGTAGGGATTGTCCAGCGGGCGAATGCAGTCCTCGTCCTGGCTCTCGTGCTCATAGACATTCTCGCCCAGCGTGCGAGCCGTCACCGTCATCTGATCCAGGTGGAGGATGCCGGATCGTTTGGCCAACTCCCGCAGGATAGCCGAGATGCCGCCGGCCCGATCTACATCCTCGACGTGGTAGTCGGACGATGGCGACACCTTGCAGATGCAGGGCACGCGATCGGCCACCTCGTTCAGGCGCTCCAGCGGGTAGTCGACGCCGGCTTCGCGGGCCAGGGCGATGGTGTGCAGCACCGTGTTCGTCGAGCCGCCCATGGCCATGTCCAGCGCGAAGGCGTTGTCGATGGCTTCCGGTGTGACGATTTGGCGCGGCGTCAGATCCAGCTCGATCAAGTTCATAAGCTGATGCGCCGCCTGTCGCGCTAAATCCTCGCGCGCCGGATTGATCTTCCACTTACCGTTGGTGGTCGGTTCGGAGGCCAGAATCGTCCCATTGCCTGGCAGCGCCATCCCCAACGCCTCGCACAGGCAGTTCATCGAGTTGGCCGTGAACATGCCCGAGCACGACCCGCAGGTAGGACAGCCAAAGTCCTCCAGCGTCTTGAGCTGACCTTCATCGATCTTGCCGGCCTTGTAGGCCCCCACGCCTTCGAAAACCGAGATGAGATCGACGGTTTGACCCTCGGGCGTCTTGCCGGCCGCCATGGGGCCACCGCTCACAAAAATGGTCGGGATATCGAGGCGCATGGCGGCCATCAGCATACCGGGCACAATCTTGTCGCAGTTGGGGATGCAGATCAGGCCATCGAACCAGTGGGCGCGCACCATCGTCTCGACGCTGTCGGCGATGAGCTCGCGACTCGCCAGCGAGTACTTCATGCCGACGTGACCCATAGCGATGCCGTCGTCCACGCCGATGGTGTGGAACATGAAGGGGACGCCGCCGGCCTCGCACACGGCCTCTCGCACCACCTCACCAAATTCCTGGAGATGCACGTGTCCAGGGATTATGTCTGTGTATGAATTCGCAATGGCGACAAAGGGTTTATCCATGTCCTCATCGGTGACGCCTGTTGCCTTCAGCAAAGAACGATGCGGGGCGCGTTCGAACCCCTTCTTGATCATATCACTTCGCATGAGTATCTACCTCATTCATCATTATTCAGCTCAGCAGAGCCTCTTACCAACGTCATCAACACGGGTGTCCGCCCGAAGCGCTGGCGGACGCGCTGGCGTAAGGACTTAAAATCAACATCATGATCTACTACTTGGCCGTTATGCATAGCAATAAATTGGCCCTGATATTGGTCTCTCAGATCAGGATATCGCTGACGATAGATTTCACTCTCCTCAGAGATTTTTCGGCGTTGCAAATCCCAGAGATAGCTCCGAACAGCCTCCACGAATATTTCGTCAGTGCTGGCTTCGTACTCTGTGGCAACTTCTTCAATACGTTTGTACATCTCAGGTTCGACAACTACGGTTGGCATCTCTTGGCTCCTCAAAGACCTTCGCCTCAAAAACCGACACCAAACATCGGATCCAATCCGCCAAAGATTCGCATCATCTCGTCTATTTCTTCCATTTCGTCGACTGCGAGATGGTCAAGGTAGTTAGTCGGCTTCAAGCGTCTTATTTTGTCGATCGTGGTGAGCTGTTCGATGAGGGCGAGTGTCCGCTGGCCTTGCACTGTCACTGGTACGTGAAAATCAACGTCACCTCTTGCGGAAGTCGATGTGGGAATGACCCACACAGTTGAAAGGGCCAAGTACAAATTACTCTGGACAATGATCGCGGGACGCAGCCCCTCTTGTTCGTGCCCTGTATGTCTTCCAAAATTGACTCGAAAGACGTCGCCCCGACGCAACCACTGTTCACCCATCGACGTGCTCCAACGCTTCTTCAGTCACGACCATCCGATCCTCGACAGCGTCAGCAGCTTCCTGAAGCGCCTCCTTGTCCTCCAGATACCATTGCAAGTTCTCTCTAAGCTGCTGCTTACGCTCCTCGACCAGCAGCAAGCGCAGGGCCTCGCGCAGTACCTCGCTCTTGCTGGCGTATCGTCCTTCGCGCTGCACCCGTTCAACTTGGCCTGCGAGATTGTCGTCCAGTCGCACGGTGATTGTCTTCACAGCCATCCCTCCTTTCCAAGACTCGTTGCAATACAAAAAGTAATACAACAAGTATTATATCATAGACTACTGCTATGTGCAAGGAAGCTCGGATGCTTCACAAGGTGACAGTTTTCACATCAGCTAATGCCGATTCTATGATGCGTGACAAGCGCTGGATGCCTGGCGCAATCTGCGATTCTGGTACGTAACTGTAGCAGAGTCGCATGCGGTTCTGGCCGCGCCGGTCGTGGTAAAAGGCCGGCCCCGCCACATACGCAACAGATTCCTCTTCGATGGCCTTCTGAAGCAACGCCTCGGTGTCGACACCCTCGGACAACGTCACCCAAGTGTAGAAGCCACCCTTGGGCCGCGTCCAACGAGCTTCGGACGGGAAGTGCTGATTCAGGGCGGCCAGCATGGCATCGCGCTTGCGGCGGTACACGTCCGTGGCTGCTGCCACCTGTTTTTCGATCAGACCACGTGATGCGAAAGCCAGCGCCAGATACTGGCCCAAAGTAGACGAGCATTGATCCTGGCCCTGCTTGGCGAGCACCAGCGCCTCGATGAGGTCCGCCGGCCCCGTCACCCAACCCAGTCGCACGCCCGGGTTGAAAATCTTGGAGAACGTATTGATGTGAATCACGTGCTCGGCGGCCAGAGCAGCCAGCAGCGGCAGCGCCTCGCCCTCGAACCGCAAGTCGCGATATGCGGCATCCTCGACGATGGGCGCCTGGTATTCCGTTGCCAGTTCGACCAGCCGGCGCCGGCGCTGCTCCGGAATCGTCACGCCGGCCGGATTCTGGAACGACGGCACGGTGTAGATCATTTTCGGTCGGACGCCGTCGTCGCGCAAATCTCGCAGCACCGTTTCAAGCGCGTCCGGCTGCATGCCGTCGTTGTCGAGAGGGACGCCGGCAAAGCGGGCCTCATAGCTCTTGAAGACGTGCAGCGCTGCCATATAGACCGGCTCGCCCACGACGACCACGTCGCCCGGGTTCAGCAGCACCTTGCAGATGAGGTCCAACGCCGCAATGCCGCCAGTGGTGACCAGCGTCTCGCCGACGGTCGCGGGCCGGCCCATCTGCGTCACGTGCTCAGCCAGCCACTCGCGGAGCGGCGTGATGCCGGCGGTGGGTCCGTAGCCCAAGGCAGTGCGGCCGGCATCGGCCAACACCTCCTCCGCGCCGGCCTTCACCTCGTCTAGCAGGAACGTGTCCGGATCGGGCAGGCCGCCGGCGAACGAGATCACGTCCGGCCGCTCTGCCAGCTTCAGCAAGGCGGCGACGTCAGAGTGTCCGATGGCGTCAAGTCGATCTGCGTAGAGCGATTTCCAAAGCATGTGGGTACCCCACCCCCTAAGCGGGCTTCATAGTCCTACACCGAACGTAGGATCCAAACCACCAAAAATCCGCATCATCTCATCGATTTCGGCCATTCACGCGCAGAGTCTCTCGACAACGAGGTCTCCCATCTCCGTCGTCCCCACCTGCGTCATCCCCTCGGACATGATGTCGGCGGTGCGGTAGCCGGCCCCCAGCACATTGGCCACAGCTTGCTCCACCTGGTCCGCCGCGTCGCCGAGGCCCAGCGAGATGCGCAGCAACATCGCCACACTCAAGATGGTGGCAAGCGGATTGGCGACGCCCTGGCCGGCAATGTCCGGTGCTGAGCCATGGATCGGCTCGTAGAGCCCGAACCTCCCTCCGTCGGCCGCACGCGTCTCGCTCAGAGACGCCGACGGCAGCATGCCCAGAGACCCAGCCAGCATCGATGCCTCGTCGCTCAAGATGTCGCCGAACATGTTTTCGGTGGCGATGACGTCGAAGTCTGCCGGCCGGCGGATCAGGTGCATGGCGGCCGCATCAACCAGCAAGTCCTCGTATTCGACCTCGGGGTAGTCAGCCGCTACCTCGTGGGCCACCTGACGCCACAGCCGCGACGTGGACAGCACGTTGGCCTTATCCACCGACGTAATCTTGCCACGTCGCTGGCGCGCCAGATCGAAGGCCACACGCATCAGGCGCTCGATCTCGCCCTCGGTGTAAGTGCAGGTGTCGACCGCGGCGCGGCCGGCCTCGGTCTCTTGTTGGCCCGACGGCCGGCCGAAGTAGATGCCGCCGGTCAGCTCCCGCACGATGACCAGATCGACATCTTCGATGACGCCTCGCTGGAGCGTCGAGGCGCCGGCCAGAGCGGGGTACACTCGCACG
>JAANWY010000104.1 GCA_018263655.1 Anaerolineales bacterium
GTTGACCAGCATCCTGAGTAAGCTGTAGCGAAGCGAAAGCTGTATCGAAGGGTGCGGGTTTGCCTCGAGGCGTTGCTTGAGCCGCACCCTTCGATACGATCTCCACTTCGTTTCGACCTACTCAGGATGCTAACCGACAATTAAGCATAATCGACAATGCGTATTATACCGAAAAGCACCTCGGTGGTCAAACGAACGCCGCGATGTGTACATTGGCTTTGCAATTAGCGAACCGCCGAGTACAATTCGCAGGCCCATCCGCACCTCCAAATACGGAACGGGTGGGGCACGGTCGGGAGACCGCCCCCAGCGGTTGCGAGGAGATACTCGGGATGACGCTGCACACGTGACGGTCGATAAGCATTGGGAGACATCAAGGAGACATCAAGGAGACATCAACATGAAAGACCATACCGCTCAGCCGTTCAATCATGTACGCCGCCGCGACCGCGCGGTTGAAGACGAGGCCTGGATCCGAGCGATGCTCCACCGCGCCCCCTTCGGCACGCTGGCAACCGTGTACGAGGAGCAGCCCTTCGTCAATAGTAATCTATTTGTCTTTGACGAAGTGGCACGTGTCATATATATGCACACTGCCCGCACCGGTCGCACGCGAACGAATGTTGAGCAAAACGACCGCGTCTGCTTCAGCGTCAGCGAGATGGGCCGGCTGCTACCTGCTGATACAGCCCTCGGGTTTAGCGTCGAATATGCCGGCGTGACTGTGTTCGGCCGTGCTAGCATCGTCACCGACGAGACTGAAGCAAAGCACGGATTACAACTTCTGCTCGACAAGTATTTCCCTCACCTGCAGCCCGGCAAGGACTACCGGCCGATCACGCCTGAAGAGTTGGCGTGCACGACGGTCTATCGAATTGACATCGAGCAATGGAGCGGTAAGCAGAAAGAGGCAGAAGCTGATTTCGCTGGCGCCTTCCACTATGCGAGCAATCCATGAACCTACGACAGTGGAGCGCTTTCTGGTTGCTCAGCCTCATCTGGGGCTCTTCATTCATGTTCATCAAGATCGGCTTGGAAGCGACGGGGACGCTTACCCTGGTCGCCTTCCGTGTCCTGCTCGGGGCTCTGGCACTGTGGGTCGTGGTGCGTTGGCGCCGGCTGCCGGTGCCAACCGCGGGAACCGTGATCGGCGGACTGTTGCTGATGGGGTTCTTCAACAATGTCGTCCCCTTCACCCTGATCACCTGGGGTGAGACGAGCATCGATAGTGGCCTGGCGGCCGTGCTGAACGGAACGATGCCCTTGTTCGTGGTCGTAATCGCTCACCTCGGGCTGCAAGACGAACCCCTCACGACCCTCAAGACCATCGGTCTGATTATGGGCTTCATCGGGGTCGTTGTCGTGATTCGCGGAGGTAGCGGCGAGTTGAGTTTGGCAACGCTGCGCCAAGGCGAATTGGGTGGCCAATTGGCCGTCGTACTGGCCTCGGCCAGCTACGCGGCCTCCACCGTGTTCGCGCGCCGATACCTAAAGGGCCTCAATGCGTTCGTCTTGGCAGCCATGCAACTAACCTCCGCGACACTTTTTATGTCGGCCGCCGTCCTGCTCTGGGCGTGGCCCTTGACGATCCAGCCGGCAGCCGGCCCGCTGCTCTCCATCGTCACGCTTGGTGTCGCCAACACCGGCCTGGCCTACATGTTGTACTTCTTCCTCGTCAATGAGGTCGGCGCCACGCGGACATCCCTCGTCACCTATATCATCCCCGCCGTGGGGCTGATCTTCGGCTTCGTTTTCCTGAACGAGCCGCTGAGCCTCACCGTCATCGTTGGATTTCTGTTGATTGTGGCCGGCGTACTCCTCGTCAATCAGCGCCGCCTGCCCGGGACCAAGCCGGCTCAGGCGGTACCCCTCACTCCGCCCAAGCCCCCTCCGGCCGGGGACTAGCATTTTTGGTGTTTGTCGGCTCTTCCGCTATAATCCCCCGTGGATTAGGGGGGATTCCGAATTAAGCGCCTCCCAAGAAACCCGAGGGTTGCCCAGGAATATAGGCTGATTTTGGGGGTCTATTTCCCTGGAAGTTCCGAGGGTAAGGAGCCGGCGTGTTATGATTGCTATGCTGCGAGGCGTATTGGAGCTTCGCGAAGAAGATGCCATCATCATCGACGTGAACGGTGTCGGCTACTATGTGTACGTGCCCGATTCCGTAATGAGTGGCCTGGGGCGTGAAGGTTCAGACCTGTTGCTGTATACGCACCTGCACGTGCGGGAAAACGAGATGTCGTTGTACGGATTCGACACCATCGACCAGCGTGTGTTGTTCCAGCAACTCCTGACCGTGTCCGGCATCGGACCCAAGGTCGGCATGGCTTCGCTGTCAGTTCTTAATCCCGAACAGTTGCGCATGGCGATTGCGGAGGGCAACATCGAGATGTTGACCCGAGCACCGGGGGTCGGCAAGCGCACGGCAGAGCGCATGATCTTGGACTTGAAGGGCAAGATCGATATTGAGGAGCTGGTGCCGGCCGGCGAACCTAGTATGGCCGGCGCTGAGGTCGTCTCCGCCCTGGAAAGCCTGGGCTATAGCCGATCCGAGGCTCAGGATGCAGTGCGACATCTCCCTGATGAGGACCTGAGTTTGGAGGAGAAGATTACGGCCGCCTTGCAGTACTTCGCAGGATAGCGCGCCGAAAGTTTGTCGGTCAGCCAGGCCACCGGAGTCTGATCACTAGTGGTGCTCGGCAGAAGTCCTTCACCAGTTAGATCAAGACAGCATCCCTTCGACAAGCTCAGGACGTCGCCTGAGTAGCGGAGCGTATCGAAGGGTGCGGCTCGAACCTGAGTACCGTACTATCCTGAACCCGCACCCCTCGATACGGCCTCCACTACGTTCCGGCCTACCCCTCGTCAAGCTCGGGACGTCGCTCGGGATGCTGGCCGTGGTTTCGATAGATAACGGGTGACTCATTTATGCCAAGCACTACTAGCATCCGGCTGGTGAGGGGCCTTTCAATCCGAATGCGATTGACGAACCTTCGCAAGGGTTCCCGCTGCCTGAACGGTTACTCGACTCTCAATGAGAATGACTCGATGACGCACACGAAGAAGGAACGGGTCCGACGAGCTCTCAGTCGCCAGCCGGCGGATCGCCTGCCCACGCAGGTCAACTACACCGAGGATATGGGCGCGAAGCTGGCCGCCCATCTGGGTGTGCCGGCCTCGGAGCTGCCCAGCCGGCTCGACAACCATCTCCTGCGGGTGGACTTGAGCTACCCGCGCCGGCTGAGTGAGGGCGGCAAGATTGCGTACGACTGGTGGGGGGTTGGGTGGAGTACCGAGACGGAGGGCTACTGGCCCGTCGACGTGCCACTGGCCGAATCCAAGGACTGGCGCGCCGTGTCGTGGCCCAACCCGCACATGCCTCATCTGCTTGACGACGCAGCAGAAGGGGTTGCGCGCTGTGGCGACGAGTACTTCGTCACGCCGAACTTCGGGTTCTGTCTGTTCGAGCGAGCGTGGTCGCTGCGTGGCTTCGAGACACTGTGCCTAGATCTTGCGCTGGACCTTGATTTCGTGGCGGATCTGCTGGAGCGCATCACCGAGATCCAGGTCGCGCTGGCGGAGCGCTTCGTCGCTTTGGGCATCGATGGCGGCTATTTCGGGGATGACTACGGGGCGCAGGACAGCATGATCTTTGCGCCCGAGACCTGGCGTGAGTTGTTCAAGCCTCGATTGGCACGCATGTTCGCGCCGTTCCGCGAGGCCGGCCTGCCCATAATCTTACACTCTGATGGGGACATCGCCGAGATCCTACCCGACCTCGTGGAGATTGGAGTGACGACGCTGAACCCAGTGCAGCCGGAAGTGCTGGATCACGTCTGGCTAAAGCGCACCTTCGGTGACCGGCTTGCCTTTTACGGGGGTGTGTCGACTCAGACCGTGCTGCCCTCGCGGACGCCGGCCGGCGTCCGCGACGCCGTGGAGCAGTGCGTGCACACGTTGGCCGCTGACGGCACGGGGCTGATCCTAGCCCCGTCGCACCGCCTGATGTCGGATATACCGTTGGAGAACGTGGATGCGATGTTGGATGCGTTTGCGGAACTGGCTTGGGCTTAACCCTTGCGAAGGTTCGATGGCTACTCTCAAGCAACCAGGACATTCGTCAGCCGGTGGACGAGCTGCCCTATGGCCCATCAAACCTTCGCAAGGGTAGCCGCAGGGTCGAACACGATCTCGGGGTTAGGGTTCGTCAAAGAATTACTTCCCTTTTTCAAGCGAATTCCCTGAGGAGAAACGGGAACTAATACTTTGACAGGCCCTTAGCAGAGGAAAAATGAACGATAAACAGCGCGAGGATTTGATGGCTCGTGAGTTCGACCGTCGCTTCGGTGGGCGGCCCACCGTGTGGGGACGAGCGCCAGGCCGCGTGGACCTGATGGGCAGCCACACTGATTACAACGAAGGTTACGTGCTGACGCTCTCCATCGACCGCGATACGTGGATCGCGGCGCGTCCACGCGAAGATCGTACAGTCGCCGTGCACTCACTCAACACCGACGACGGAAGCGCGTTCGATCTGGACCACATCACCCACGATGAGGTTACGTCCTGGACCGACTACGTGCGCAGTGTGGCAGCGGTTCTGCAAGATGAGGTGTATCCGCTGCACGGGTTTGCCGGCCTGATCCACAGCACGGTTCCGCTG
>JAANWY010000105.1 GCA_018263655.1 Anaerolineales bacterium
TACAAGTGCCGGTCACCTTCACGTTCCTGACTTAACGATTAAGTAGACAGTGATCAGTGAACGGTGCATGGGCATGGGAATTGAGGCAGCAGAAGAGGAACTACGACAGAACATTGAGAGCGTTCGCTCGCGGATTGCTGCGGCTGCGGACCGCGTGGGGCGTGACGCGGACGAAGTTGGCTTAGTTGCGGTCACGAAGACCGTGCCCGCTTACCGTGTGCGCCCGGCGTGGGAGCTTGGCTTGACGGACTTCGGCGAGAACCGGGTCCAAGAGGCCGTCGACAAGATTCCGCTGATCTTCCCAGAAGCGTCATCCGAAATCCGGAATTCAAGCGTCGGAATTCACTGGCACATGATCGGCCATCTGCAGCGCAATAAGGTCAAGTACGTGATTCCCTTGTTCGATTTGATTCACTCGGTTGACAGTGTGCGACTTGCGGAAGAGGTCGATAAGCGCGCCGGCTATGCGGAGCGCGTCATGCCCATCTTGCTTGAGGTCAACGTGGCCGGCGAAGCATCGAAGTACGGCTTCGCCCCAGACACCGTCGCTGAAGCCGTGCCGGCGATCACAGAACTGCCCCATGTGGAGATACAAGGCTTGATGACGGTGGCGCCAATCGCGGAGGATCCCGAGCGGGTCCGCCCGCACTTCGGCCGGCTGCGCGCGCTGCGGGATCGACTGGCTGATCATTTTCCGGACATCGATTGGCGGCACCTATCCATGGGGATGACGGATGATTTCGAGATCGCCATCGAGGAAGGCGCAACATTGGTGCGCGTCGGGCGGGCGATCTTTGGAGAACGTGATTTATAAGCGTGTGTATAAACGTGATTGTGTAAAGGGTCTCGCAGGCGGTCTCTCGCCCGCTGCAGGACACAGGAGGAGGAACCTTTGCTAAAGGAGACGAAGCTAACTTTTGTTGGAAGCGGGAACATGGGCGAGGCAATGATCAAGGGCGTCCTGGGTCGGAATCTGGTCACACCGGCGTACATTACGGCTAGTGACCCGCGCGAGGAGAGAGGGCGGGAACTTGTCGACCGCTACGGCGTGAATTTCACACCGGACAACGTCGAAGCGGTTAAGGCAGCCGACGTCATTGTCCTATCTGTGAAGCCGCAGGTCTTGCCGGATGTTCTCAAAGGGATTCGCGACGCCGTCGTTCCAGAGAACTTGATTCTGTCCATCGTGGCTGGCTCGCGTATCAGTGCGATTGCCCAGGGCCTAGACCACGAGGCCATTGTCCGTTGCATGCCGAATACGCCGGCCCAGATTGCAGAAGGTATCACGGTCTGGACGGACACGCCGGCCGTCACCGAGGAGCAGCGGGATCAGGCGCGTAGCGTGCTGAAGGCGCTTGGCGAAGAGGTGTATGTGAAAGATGAGGGCTATCTGGACATGGCGACAGCGCTCAGTGGGACCGGCCCGGCCTACATCTTCCTTTTCATGGAAGCGTTGATCGATGCTGGCGTTCACCTTGGCTTTTCCCGTCATGTGGCGGAGCGCTTGGTGCTGCAAACGATGCGCGGCTCCGTCGACTTCGCACGGCAATCCAATTTGCACGTGGCGCAGCTCCGCAACATGGTGACGTCGCCGGGCGGCACGTCGGCGGAAGCGCTGTACCAGTTAGAGAAGGGCGGTCTGCGGACTGTCCTATCGCGTGCGATCTGGGCCGCCTATCAGAAGTCCAAGTATCTGGGCGACCTCAGCGCGGCCGAAGCAAACAACGATCATTCAGTCGAACATCCCGACGAACTGGAGCTATCATGAGTTTCATTATCTATTTGATCAATCTCTTCTTCACCCTACTGAATCTGGCGATCTTGGCTCGCGTGTTGGTATCGTGGGTGAACGCCAACCCCTACCATCCGGCCATGCAGCTCCTCTACCAGGTGACTGAGCCAATACTGGCGCCGATTCGCCAGTACCTGCCGCGAACGGGCATGGTCGATTTCAGCCCGATCGTGGCGATCATTCTGCTGCAGTTGGTGCAGCGTCTGCTAATGGCGATGTTGGGGGGGTAGCCGTCGGTCAGCGGCCCATCGTCCGCAGCGCCTCTCCCAGCCGTGTGATCTCTTCGACCGTATTGTAGTGTGCGGCGCCAATGCGCACCATCCCGCCCTGATCTTCCACCCCCAGGCGTTCGGTGACGGCCAGTGCGTAGTAGTTTCCGTCCCACACGAAGATGCTTTGCTCGCCTAGCGCTGCCGCAATCTCCCTCGGATGCCGGCCCTCCCACGTGAACGAAATAGTGGGCACCCGCTCCCCCAGCCGGTCGAGGTCGGTGATGCCGTGAACTCGGACGCCCGGTAGCGTTGTCAGTTCATTGAGTAGGGCGGCGGTCAGGGTGTGTTCGTAGGCCTCGATGGCGGCGAAGCCGGCTCTCAGATGCAGCCGGCGACCGCTAAGGCCGGGGAAGCCGTCCCCATAGGCGGCGCCGTACTTCTCGCCCAGATAGGCCAAGTAGTCGATGGCCGCCAAGGCGCCGGCTATTCCTTCGTGGTTCTGCGTGCCGGTTTCGAACTTGCCTGGCGGATCGTCGCTGGCCGGCCGCACTTTATATGCCTGCAGGAGCTCCAGCAGTTCGTGCCGGCCGTACAGCACCCCGATGTGGGGTCCGAAGAATTTGTACGCCGAGCACGCCAGGAAGTCGCAGTCCAGCGCCTGGACGTCGATCGAGCCGTGAGGCGCATACTGGACGGCGTCTACGAAGACCAGCGCGCCGGCTTCGTGGGCCCAGCGGGTGATGGCTGCCACGTCGTTGATGGTGCCGGTGGCGTTAGATGCATAGCCGACAGCGACGATCTTGGTCCTCTCGTTGATTAACTCTCGTAGGCTGGCCATCTCCAGCGTGCAGTCTTCCACGTCGAAGTCGGCCCAGCGCACCGTGGCGCCTCGATCTTCGGCGGCGAACAGCCAGGGGGCGATGTTGGCGTCGTGATCCAGGCGCGTGACGATGATCTCGTCGCCCGGTTTGATCTCGCGAGCCAGCGCGCGGCTGAGGCTGAAGGTGAGGGTTGTCATGTTGGGGCCGAAGACGATTTCGGCCGGCACCGCCGCATTGACTAGATCGGCAGCAGCAGCGCGGGCTGCTTCGAGGATGTCGTCGCTGCGACGGCTGGTGGCGAAGGCGCCACCTCGATTGGCGTTGTGGTGCGTCAAATAGCCCGTCATAGTGTCAATCACGGCTTGTGGCACCTGCGTGCCGCCGGGGTTGTCCAGGAAGACGGCCGGCTGACCGCCGATGGTTTGTGACAGGGCGGGGAACTGATCGCGGATCGTGTCAACATCAAAGTCAGGCATGTTTCTCCCTCTTCTTGATTGTTATGTCTGCGGCCTCCCGCCACTGTTCCGTTCCCTCGCGGAGGGCCGGATCGGCAGGGTGTTCATCCCACACCTTGAGCAGCTCTGTGTCCAGGCCACGCAGTTCAAGCAGCGTCTTCTCGCGTTGCTCCGCATCGACCAAGCCCCGCGTCTCCAGGAAGCGCAGCCAGGCCGGCACCGATTCGAAGGTGGCCGCAAGTTTATAGTACTGAGGATTGATGAAACCAAACAGACCGCCCAGATAAAGGTTCAACGTGTTTTGATCAGGACACAGCCAATGATCCGGCTGGCGTGTTTTGTGTTGGGGTTCCGGCTTCCCAGCGGCCCTACGCATCGCTGCTTCGAGCATGCTCTCACGCGGTACCAACTCGCCGGCCTGGCGCTCTAGAATATATTCAGAGATGCGTGGACGCGCCAGTTCCCCTTTGGTATAGGAGACTCCCTCCTGCCGGCGCAAGTAGCCCAAGAACTCGACGCTCAAGTCATACAGATTCTGCTGTATTTCATCCGAGACCTTGGCACCAATACGCTCGAGATCGAAGTCGTCCATCGTCCAGTGTCTGTCAGATTGGCCAGTCAGGTGAGCAAAGTAATGGGCGAATCTATCTGGATCCGTGTCGAAGTAGATTTCGAGCCGTTCCATCAATTCTGGGTCATCGGCGTCGGGTGTGGGATTGTGCTCCAAGTAGTCGAAAACCTCGAAGTCAGCCGCCTTCTGGGCGAACTCATCGACGCCCCAAGCGACTATATTGTCCGACTCCTGTACCAGCGGCCAGGCAATGCGCATCATTTCGACGAGTGTTGACAACTGGCCGTGGTACGCTAGCTGGTCGACCACGTTGTTAAACCTGTCGATGTCGTCGCCGGCGGTCTCCGCCATTTCACGGCTCAGGGATCGAACCTCGTCGTAGCGGCCGGCAGCCAGGGCGTTGGTGATGAGCCAATCGAGATAGTAGGCCCGGTCGTGGCGGTAGATGTCGGGCAGGCGCTTGCGTAATTCCGCCACCAAGCCCTCCCACCGGTCGCGCTCATCCCGTTCAACAGCTTCGTAATAGAGCGGGTTGAGCATTGCGAAGGCCATTTCTTCGTTCATCAACTCTTCTTCGTCCAATGTTTGCTTGAAGAGTTCGATCTGGCCTTCGTAGTCCTGGGCTTTGAACTCATCCCAGCGAGCATTGAAGGCTTCGATGTACGGCTCCGGCTCCGGCGGCTCCGGCAACTCTGGCGGTTCGGAAGGTGTGAAGGGCTCCGGAGGTGCCGGCGGTTCTTCCAAATCTGACTTCGGCACGTCGGGCTGTGACGCACTGGCGGCCCGCTCTTCGCGCTCCTCTAGCAAACGAGCCTGCTCAGCCTGTTTGTTCTTCTTCCAACAACAATGTTTGTATTTCTTCCCGCTACCGCAAGGGCAAGGGTCGTTGCGTCCAACGTCCATTCGGGACCTCCCCATTCGGCAATTCAGAATCTGTGTCTACAGTGTGTAATTTTAGTGGACTTCTAGGCCAGGAGCAAAGCTTGCGAGTAGCGGTTGTGGCCGGCTATCCGGCCGAGCTGCGAGAGACCCTCAAGCGAGTACGGCACCTCAACTATAGTCGAGCGCAGCGTTGTGGTATAATGGGGGCGTCGTTTATGAGGTTTCAAGAAATGATCGGCGCCCGCCCCGCAAAAAGCGCTCCACTCTGGGCTACGAACAGATCGGA
>JAANWY010000106.1 GCA_018263655.1 Anaerolineales bacterium
CATGGAGCGTGACAGTCGGGTTTACCTTGTCGGTGAGGACCTCGGTGTCTACGGTGGGGCTTTCGGTGTGACAAAGGGGTTGATCGATCGGTTTGGCCCCGACCGGGTGCGCGACACACCGATCTCGGAAAATACCATCGCGGGAAGCGCGGTGGGCGCCGCCATGACAGGGATGCGCCCGGTGGCCGAGATACAGTTCATGGACTTCGTGACGCTGTCCATGGAGCAAATAGTGCTCCAGGGAGCCAAGATCCGCTACATGTTCGGCGGTCGGGCCACGGTTCCCATGGTACTGCGTACGGCCGGCGGCTCGGGGACCGGCGCCGCAGCCCAGCATTCTGAGAGTCTGGAGTCCTGGTTTGTCAACGTGCCTGGCCTCAAAGTCGTCGCGCCGGCCACGCCTTATGATGCCAAAGGGCTGCTGCTAGCAGCCATCGCCGACGACAACCCCGTGATCTTCGTCGAGCATAAGTTGCTCTACCGCCAGGAGGGAACCGTTCCAGAAGACCCGTACATCGTGCCGCTGGGCCAGGCCGATATCAAGCGCGCCGGCCAGCACGTCACCGTCGTGGCTGCTTCGATTATGGTGCCGAGGGCTCTGGAAGCAGCGGAGCAGCTAGCCGACGAAGGGATTGAGGTCGAGGTGGTGGATCTGCGAACATTGAAGCCTTACGACGCCGAGACCATCGTGCAGTCGGCAAAAAAGACAGGGCGCCTGTTGATTGCCCACGAGGCGCCACTGATCGGTGGGTATGGGGGCGAAATCGCTGCCAGGATCGCCCAGAGCGAAGCCTTTGCTTACCTCGAGGCCCCTGTCATCCGCCTGGGCGGGGCCGATGTGCCAATCCCCTACAACCCGAAGTTGGAAAAGGCAGCGGTGCCGCAGGTCGAGGACATCGTTGAAGCGGCACGGCGACTTAGCAGACTAGAGATCTGAGCGGGACAGTCAGGACGGACCCCGATGTCAACACCCGTGATCATGCCCAAGTTCGAGATGGCCCAGGAGACCGGTACGGTCCTGCAGTGGCTCAAAGAAGAGGGCGAATCCATCGAGAAGGGCCAAGCGATCCTGGAAGTTGAGACGGATAAGGTCACGATGGAGGTGGAAGCGCTGGCCAGTGGCGTTCTGGTAGGCGTCCGGGCTGAGTCAGGCGAAGTGGTGCCGATTGGCCAGCCCATCGCCCACATCATCGGGCCCGGTGAATCGTGGACTGGGAAGATGGAAGCGGTCGAGGAAGCCCCACCAGCGTCCGCCGGCCCGCTTCGGGTCACCCCGGTCGCTGAGCGCATGGCAAAAGCCGAAGGGATTGGCTTGGCTGCCGTGCGAGGAACAGGCCCCGGTGGGCAAGTCACCAAGTCAGACGTTGAGGCTTACCTGGCGAAGCAACGCTCGAAGCCGGCGCCTACTGATGAAAAAGTGAGGGCGGTGCCAGCAGCACGGCGCCTGGCCCGGGAGATGGGTGTCGAGTTAAGAACGATATCCGGCACTGGCCCGGACGGCCGGATTCAATCCGAAGATGTGCGCCGTGCTGCTGGCACCGCCCTCACTCCCCCCTCTGTTTCCGAAGGCCGGCCGGCGATCCGGCGCGAGATTCCTCTCACCGGGATGCGACGCACCATCGCCGAGCGCATGACGGCCAGCGCACGAGAGGCCCCTCAATTCACAGTCAGCGTGGACGTGGACATGAGTCGAGCCCTGGCCATCGTCGAAGATTTGCAATCCGCATTGGAGCCCGCAGGCGGTCCTCGGGTGACGCTTACAACCTTCCTTGTGAAAGCCTGTGCCTGGGCTTTGCTCCGACACCCGGCCGTCAATGCGTCCATCCAGGCAGAAAACATCGTCGAGTGGGCGGAGGTCAACGTCGGTGTGGCGGTGGCGGTGGAAGAGGGACTGATCGTACCGGTGATCCACAGAGCGGATGGCCTGGGGATGCAGGCGATTGCTGACACTCTGGCCGATCTTGCCACGCGGGCGCGCGAGGAGCGCTTGCGCCCAGAGGACGTGCAAGGCGGGACCTTCACCCTCTCTAACCTGGGGATGTTCGGTGTGGACCGCTTTACGGCGATTGTGAACCCTCCTCAGGCGGCGATTCTGGCTGTTGGACGCGTAACGAAGCGACCATGGGTCATGGAAGACGACCGCGTAGAAGTTCGCCCCATGGCCACGCTCACTCTGACCGCCGACCACCGGGGTGTGGACGGGGCCGTGGCCGGCCGATTCTTGACTGACCTTCAGGTTGCCATTGAGCGACCTGGGTTTCTGCTGAGGTAGGTTGGGACAGAGATTGGAGATTAGGGATTCCGCCGCAGACAGCAATATCCAAAATCTTTCCCTGATCCCTGAACCATCTTTGCAATAGGTTGAAAGTACAATGACCGACAGTCTAGTCATAGATATCGACAGTAGCACGACGGCCCGGTCAATGACAATTAGAATTACCCCGTCGTGTTGCCCTTGAGCCGATTGGCGGGTTCAATGAAGAGTACTTTGAGTTCATCTGTGAGTTCCATAGCGACCCTCCCAATTGTGATGGCCCAAGTATACCACATGTAAGCGTTCAGCCACCCTTGCGAAGGTTAGGAGGAGCCTTGGCAAGAGGTCGATTTTCGACTGGCGAGGGGCACCTCAACCCGAAAGCGATTGGCAAACCTTCGCAAGGGTCCCCACTACCTGAACCGTTACCATTTATATTCTGGAACTCCCTTACCCTCTTAGCTGAACTTGCCCAATCAGGTCAAGTATCGATCCTCGACCACGTTTTCTGTCCAGACAGATACCCGGTTCCGCCCGGCGTGCTTGGCAGCGTAGAGGGCTCGATCGGCGCAGTCGAGCAGGGTCTCGACATCGGGACAGGACTCGTCCCGGGCCGCAACGCCCACACTTATCGTGATGCTCACAACGCCCTCATCGATGTCAACAGCCGTGTGTGCTACCTGCTGGCGCAGGCGCTCAACGACCCGGCGCGCAACAACTAAGTCACTTTCGGGCAACAGAGCCACAAATTCTTCCCCTCCGTAACGCCCTAGCAAGTCCGCCTCACGCAGGTTTGCCTGGCACAGTTTAGCCAAGACCTGCAACACACGGTCGCCCGCTATGTGGCCGTGTGTGTCATTCACCTGCTTGAATTCGTCTACGTCCAAGATGATTACTGACAGCGGCCGGTCATAGCGCTGGGCACGCTCAAACTCGTGTTCGGCCAATTCAAAGAAATGGCGACGGTTGTACAGGCCTGTCAGCGAGTCCGTATTGGCCAACCGTCGCAGTATCGTGAACATGCCGACGATTTCGGCGGCCATGTGGTTGAAGGCTTCGGCCATGCGCTCAATCTCATCACCGGTTCTGACTTCGGCTCGCCGGGACAGGTCGCCGCCGGCCACAGCCATCGCTGCGTCAGCCACTTCGACGATGGGAGCGGAGAGGGTGCGGCTCACCAAAAGCGTCACACCAACGATCAAGATAATGGTGCCCATGGCTAGGGTGCCGGCAATCCGCATCATGCGCACAACGGGCTGGTTGACCTCTGATTCCTCAATCTCTGCGATCACCGCCCACCGGATCCCGGTTGGATGATTGGTCGTTGGTTCCATAACAGCAACTGGCGACCAAGAACCCAACACCCGCGTGCCTTGGTAGTTATCGATCATCCGGGTGCCGGCCTCCCCCGCCAGGGCACGCCGCGCCGCCACCGTATCCACGACGGTCTTGGGATTCAAGACAGTGCTCTCGACTTCTAATTGGTCCAGGAAGCGGGAGTCGCTCCGCCACAACTGATCCGATCCCACCAAATAGATCTCGCTGGTCTCGCCCAGGCCGGTGTGCTCGTGCATGATGGCGTTGATCCGCTCTAACGATAACTGGGCAGCTACAATGATCTCGACGTCGCCTCCGGTGTCAGTCAACGGCTGAGCCATAAAGGCCGCCGGCGCATGATCGCCGGGCGCATAGCGCGCAAAATCGGCGACTCCGAACTGCCTGGTATTCAGGACTTCGGCCACCAGGTTACCAAGATTGGAGTGCTGATAGGTGCCGGTGAGCAAGCTGGTCTGATAATCGGGTTTGTGTTGGACCGAGTAGAATACATAGCCGCCGGCTGGACTGATCAGGTACAAATCGGGGTAGCCGTACTCATTACGGTACTGGGTGAAGAAGTCAATCTTCCCGCTCCCGATCGGGGGCGTAAATGCTTCTTCTACGTCGATTTCAGCAATGACGGCCCACCGCAGGCCGGCGATGTCCAAAGGTGCCCAGGAGGATAGCACCGGCCGGCTGTGGTAGTTGGTGATGGTGCCATGGCCCGTCCTGCCGGCCATGGCTTGTCTCGCGGCCTCGGTGTCGACCAGATAAGCAGAATTGAGGATGGTGCTTTCTTCCACAAGACGGGAGTCGGAGCGAAAGTAGAACTGGCCGAACTCCCTGGCAGCATTCAACTCTGGGACTCCTACGAGGTACGTTTCTCCGGTCTCGCCCAGGCCCGTATGCTCCTGCATAATGGTATTGATGCCATCGATTGACAGTCGCAGGGCCACAACACCCACCACCTGGCTCCCTTGCGACACCGGTTGGGCGATAAAGGCCGCCGGTTCGTATCCGGATGGCGCGTAGCGCTCAAAATCAGTAATCCTGGACTCCCCAGTCCGCAGGACTTCCGCCACTAGCCTGCCCAAATTGGAGTCCTTGTAAGGGCCAGTGAGTAAATTGGTTTGATAGTCCGCCTCCCGCTCGACGGCGTAGAGAAGGGTGCCGGCAGGGGCAATGAAGTAGACGTTATCGTAGCCGTACGTTTCTTTGAAACGTACGAGATAAGCGCCGGCCTGACTTTCCTGGATCGCTCGTACGAGTTCGGCTTCGTCAGTCGGCGACGGTAGCAGCAGCCCCACAGTTTCTGTCAGTACACTCACATCATCCTGGCGGGCTGCAAAGTAGGCCTCGAGCTGATTGTGTTTGATCGTCCGCACCGCATTGAGCTTGTTGAAGGCAGCTGCTCGCAGTGCCATGACTGCATCAACTAATGTACTCATATCGCGCCGCTGCTCGCGGAAATGGCTCTCAAGCTGCCTTGTCTTAGCTATCCGCAATGCCTCCAGCTCTCCAAAGGCCCGCTGTTGCAGGGCATTTCGCGCATTGAGGACGGCCATTGCACCCAACCCCATCAAAGGGATAAGCGAGATCAACAAGAACCAGACCAGCAGTTTATTGCGCAGTGAGCCGAGTACACTCAAACGCCTGGACGTCGTCTCTGACATAACGCCTTCTGTTACTGCTGCATTACTTCATCGGCCGCCGCCTGTGCCTCATCCATGATCTGTTGCACGGGACGCTGACTCGTCAAAATCTCGGTGAGCATATCATTGTAGATGCGCCAAAGCTTCTGCGGATCCTTGCGCCACTGTGGTAGAACACCCAATTCCTGATTATTCAGAAGTTCATCGATAAAGGCTCGATTTGCCGGATCGACCTTCGGGCGCAATCTGGTGAGGGCGCTGCGTGTCGAGGGTAACCGGCCCAGAACTGGATAAACCAGATCTTGCACATCGTCTCGAGCCAGGAATTTTACCCACTCCGCTGCCAGCCCCGGATGCTCGCTCTGCTGTAAGACGGCGTAGATCACGTTGCCCACCACCATACTAGCCGGCTCCCCGCCGGCCGGAATCGGGACGGGAGAATAGCGGCAGTCCTCACAGCCGGCCTCTTTGGCCCATCCAGGGTGCCAACTGCCCGCAATCTGGTAAGCCGCGAGACCGTGGAACAGTTGCGTGTACACCTGTCCCTCATCGGGATTGAACGTCAGGCCAGGCGGCGTATACTTGTTCAGTTCGCGGATAAATTCCATCACCGCGACTGCCTTGGGGTCGTTGAAATAGGGATAGGTGCAGTCGTCCTTGCACATGGAGGCGCCGGCCTGTGCCAAGTAGACGGCAATGCGGAAAACTCCCCCTACCTCGAAGCCCTGCGGGCCCTGGAGTGTGTAGCCGTAGTAACGCCCATCCCCCTCTTCCGTGATGAGCCGTGCGTGTTCCAGCAGTTCGTCCCAGGTTTCCGGCGGGTTGTCGCAGTCCAGGCCGGCGGCCGTGACGACATCGCAGTTGCGCTCGAAGCCGAAGATCCCAGTGAAGGCAGAGATACCGTAGACGCTACCCTGGTACTGCGCAGCCCTGTAGGTGGCTGGGATAAGGTCATCTCGGATATCGTCGATGACGTCGTCGAGAGGCACCAACGCCCCCTGCTCAGCGTACTGCTGGAAGAAATTCTCGCCGACCACAATGTCTGGCGCGGTGCCGGTCTGCAATGCTGTCGTCAGGTTCCGACGGAGCTCCTTGTCCCAGCCGTGGTATTCGAATTTCACGGTCACGCCCGGATGCTCTTTCTCGAACTGTTCCTTCAGGTACAAGCCATAGCGCCCTGCGCCCGTCGGGTCACTCTGCATTTTGTCTACGACGAACAGTTCCGACCAGACGACAAGCTCGATTGGTTCCGCCGCCTCTTCTTCTGTGTCTACGTCGGCCGTCTCCTGGGCGTTCTCTTCCGTGTTCAGTGTTTTCTCGACCGTTTGTGGGGCAGGAGCAGCACAGCCTGTCACCAAGAGGAAGGCAGCCATCACCGCCCAAATCACCACGACGGTCCAATATCTATCAGCGCGCATCTTCTACCTCCAAAGAAAAAAGCCGCAGTTGGCACGGCTCACCTTGCAAATTACGACGCGTGATAAGCTAGAGGGTTATGATCAGAACGGTCGGTTTGTCGTAGGCGTTTCGGCGCGGTACAATTGTCTATAGTCTATCTATCGCAGTCAGGCAGCTCTACAAGTGGTGAATTGGGAACATTCGATGCACTTGATGAGTATATGAACTTCTTCGAGCGAGTTTACGAGGTAGTCGAGAAGATTCCTTACGGCCAGGTGGCCACCTACGGGCAAATTGGCTGGATGGTTTCGGGGGCACCGCACGCAGCACGCACGGTTGGCTGGGCTCTGAACGGGCTACCCGAGGATCGCATCAACGAGGTGCCGTGGTGGCGCGTCATCAACGCGCAGGGGCGGATTAGCAATTCTCGCGCGCGGCACGGCGCCGCGGAGCAACGCCGCCGGCTTGAAGAGGAAGGCATCATCTTCGACGATACAGACCGAACAGACTTATCTGTCTATCAGTGGAACGGTAACACCAAGGAGGCGTAATCTCTAATGGCTGGTCTTTTCACCCCATTGACGATCAAGGGGCACACGCTCAGCAATCGAATTGTCCTACCCCCTATGGCGAACAACATGGCCACCGAACGCGGTGAGCTAACTGAGGCCCACATTGAACACTACGTGCGCCGGGCTCAGGCCGGCGTCGGCATGGTGATCGTCGAACATACCTACATCCGGCCCGAGGGTCGCGTCAATGCGCGGCAATTGGGACTCTACGATGACTTTCTCATACCTGGCCTGCGGCGTCTAGCTGAGGCCGTGCGGGCGTGCGACACCATCGTCGGCATCCAGATAACGCACGGTGGCGGCAAAGCTACGTCGGACCTCATCGGCAAGCAACCCACCAGTGCATCGAACGTGCTCGTCCCGGGCGCAGCCGAGACGGCGCGGGCGGCCACGGAGGCCGAGATCGCAGAGATCACAGAGGCGTTTGCCGCTGCCGCAGGGCGGGCCAAGGCAGCCGGCTTCGACTTCGTCGAGATTCACGGTGCGCACGGGTACTTGCTCAGCCAATGGCTGTCACCGTTGACCAACCAGCGCACCGATGAGTATGGCGGTGATCTGAACGGCCGGCTACGGCTACCATTAGGGGTCGTCCACGCCGTACGCGAAGCTGTTGGAGAGGACTACGTGTTGCTTTATCGGCTGGGAGCGAGCGACTTCATGCCTGGCGGGTTGACGCAAGAAGAGGGAGAACAGGCAGCAATTGCGCTTGCTGAAGCTGGCGTAGATCTGCTGGATATCTCGGGCGGTCTCTGCGGTGCGGAGATTCCTGATTGGGATGAGGTCTCTCAAGGCTACTTCGTGCCGCTGGCGGCCGGCGTTCGGGCAGCCGTCGATGTGCCCGTCGTCGTGGCGGGCGGCATCACGGAGCCCGAGTTTGCCGATCGCGTGATCCGAGAACAGGAAGTGGACCTGGTGGCCATCGGTCGCGCGATGCTGTCTGACCCGGATTGGGCAGCAGAAGCACGCGACGCACTCCTCGGCAGGTAGTGCTCCAAATGACTTCGCGCCTAATCGTGCTGGGCGCCGGCGCCGCGCGAGTCTCAGCGACGACCGACAACACCTATCTGGTCTTCGATGACGGCGCAGCGCCGTTGCTAATCGATTGTGCCGGTAGTCCGGCACACAAGCTGTACCGCGCCGGCATCGATCCCTGCGATCTAGCAGGCGTGCTCCTCACCCACGCGCACCCCGACCACATCTACGGGTTGCCGGCCCTCGTGCAGCACTTGGCGCAGGTGAACTACGCCAGCACCCTGCCGCTGTACGGGCTCGGTGAGACGCTCCACGCCGGCCAGCAACTGCTAGACACCCTGGATGTAAACAAAGACTTCCTGGACTATCGTCCATTCTCCTCGCAGGAACGCCAGCGCATCGCGACCAGGAGCGGCTACGCGGCCTATGTCTCTCCGACGCGTCACGGCAAGCCGTCAGTCGGGGTACGCATTGAGGCCGGCGGGAGGGTCCTCGTTTATTCCGGCGATACGGAACCGTGCCCAGCACTGAACCGTTTGGCCGAGGGGGGCGATATTCTGCTCCATGAGTGCACGGTGAACGAGCCGGCAAAAGGCCACTCGACGCCCGAGCAAGTCGCAGAGACGGCAGCCACGGCCGCGGCGGGACGTCTCGGCCTGCTACACTACTATCCGTGGCTCATCGACCGGTTTGATGAAGTCCAGAGCCGAATTGCGAAAATCTACAGTGGGCGTGTGACGCTGGCCCGTGAGGGAGATGAATATGCTCTGGGATAGCTAGACGGGTTGCTGAAAGGTGAGCGGAAGACCTTGAGGTAAGCTGCCAGAAATTGAAATTCGCATCACGGTCGCGCGTTACAGGTCCGGCACGTCACCGTCGTATCATCTCAATATTTCGGGGCTATGTAGGTCGAAATGGTATTTCGACCCGACGATTTACCAAATCGTCCTACATGTCCCCCCATATATTGAGAAGTCACTCACCGTCGAACTCCTGGAGACGGACCAGCCGCCAGCGGCCATCGATGAGATAAAAGGTGCGCTCAATTTCGTACTGCCGGCTCCCAACGGAGACCCGCGCTAGCACTTCAATCTGATTGCCGTCTTCGCTGACGACATAGTGGATGAGCTTCATGTGTCGATTGTCAGGCGCGCCGGCATCGAACCTGGTCTGGAGCGTTTTGAGGCGCCAGCTCCGGGTGTGCGGTGGTAGGAGTGAGCGAAATAGGTCCCAATCACCTTGCCGCCAGGCCCACGATTCCACGTCGAGCCGGCCCTGGATCTTTGCTTCGAGATCGGCCGTGCCGCGCTGCACCCGCCCAATATAGAAGCCACTTGTCCAGGATGCGGCCAGGGCAATCAGAAAAATAAACAACCACGCGCCTCGCCGGCCTTTCGACGCCGGCTTGCGCGCCGAGGAGAGAGGCTTTTCGCTTTCTGGCAGTGCTGAGATAGGCCCGTCATCTCCGAACTGCCAGTTCATCGGTCCATCTTTGTAACTACTCAGGCTACCATCCTCGCAGTTGAGAAATGCGGAAAAAGGGGGCGGCCGCCCCCTTTTTCTGGACGCTTCTTCTTGTTGTAGACACGAAGTGCCTGAGTAATCACCCATCTTTCAATATTGACATCGTAACAGTGAGAGATTATAGCATCGGCAAGACCTGTATGCCAAACCTCAGGATGCCAGACAATGCGGGGTGAACGCAACGCCGGCGACCCAGGAGGCTGGCAGGACGAGCCAGACGAACTCCTGGAGGAGTTCAGCGACGAGATCGCCGTTGGGCGGGCGCTGGACTTGGGGATGGGAGAGGGACGCAACGCGCTGTGGCTGGCTGCGCGCGGGTTCGAGGTCGTCGGGGTTGATGTGTCGCCGGCCTCCGTCGAGAGCGTACAACGGTTGGCGCGCGAGCGCGGGCTCGCACTCGAAACGCACGTGGCAGATATTCGCAATTTCGAAATCGAGCCGGCAAGCTACAGTGTGATTCTGGCATCCGCAGTGTTGCATTTTCTGATGCCGGCCGAGATTCGTGAGATAGCACAGCAAATCAAGGCCGGCTTACAGTCTGACGGTGTCGTAATCGCCCACGCGTTCACCGTCGACGATCCAAGCTACGAAGCACGACAGGGGCAGCGCCTGCCGCTCGTTGCTCAGAACACGTTCCTCCTACCCGATCTCGACGGGCCGCTACATTATTTCGGTTGCGGCGAACTCCGCAGCCTGTTCGACGACCTTGATGTCTTCTACTACGCTGAAGAACGTCACATCGACACGCGCCACGACGATCCGCACTATCATGCCTATCATGCCGGCGCTTTTCTGGCAGCCCGCAAGTCGGGGGATTGAGTGGCGTATCATAGTCAAACTTGACTTCGTGATTAGGTCGTGATAGAGTTTGTTGTACATAACTTGTGACTACTCAGGCACTTCGTGCCTACACAAGAAAAGACCGGAAAAGATGGGGTCGGTGGGGGCGGCCGCCCCCACACCCCCATCTTTTCCGCATTTCTCAACTACGAGGGCGGTAGCCTGAGTAGTTACCATAACTTGATAGCAACATGTCGGGCACAGAGTCCCGACCATTTGGTCATCGGTCACGAAATACCGCTCACTGATGACTGTCCACTGATCACTAACCTTGGAGGTGAGCTTATCAGTAAAGGTTATCGAACAAACTACCAAATTCGTTCCCGCGAAGTGCGGCTAATTGCGGAAGAGGGGGGCCAGATCGGCATTGTGTCTTTGCGAGAGGCAATGCATGCGGCGCGCGCTGCCGGCCTTGATCTGGTGGAAGTCGCTGGCCAGGCGGACCCGCCGGTCTGTCGGCTGATGGACTACAAAAAGTTCCTTTATGAAAAGCAGAAGAAAGAGAAAGAGGCGCGCCAAGCTCAACGGACTGAAGTGAAGGAGATCCGGCTTCGCCCCAAGACGGACGATTATCACCTGGGGTTCAAGGTCAAGCAAGCCAGAGGTTTTCTGGAGGAGGGAGCGAAGGTCAAAGTTCGGATCCTCTTTCGAGGGCGTGAGATCACTCATCCCGAGATCGGGCGTGAGCTGCTGAGGAAAGTGGCCGAGCAGCTAGGGGACATTGCACAGGTCGATAGCAGGCCCAAGATGCAGGGTCGTACGATGCTCATGGTTCTCTCCCCCGAATAAGGTTTGCTAATCGCATTCGGGTATCATCTCAAAAAACAGGGGAGTAATGTAGGCCGAATTGTTAATTCGGCAGTCGAAATACCATTTCGACCTATATTTCCCCGAAGTATTGAGATGATACGCATTCGGGTTGAAAGGCCCCTCGCCAGTCGAAAACCGGCCTCTCCCCCAAGGCTACTCTCAACCTTCGCAAGGGTCCGTACTACCTGAACGGTTACACATCAACAATCGGGCAAGCCGGCACATGGGAATCGTTGCCGGCCTGCCCGAATTCCTTCGGGGCAATCTTCGTGATGTGACCCTAGTACACGACGGCCTAAATCCTTCGGCAGTTTACGCTCGCCAGGGATCGCCAGATCCCGGCCTTGCGCGACGAAAACTAGCTATGAAACGGCGCGCCAGACGGGGATCTGACGATCCCCTTGGAGCAAACAACTACCGAAGGATTTCCGCCGCAGTGTACTAGCTCTCTTCGCTCACAACCTGAATCTGCTTACTCCTCTGCACGCTGTTGCCGCGGGTGTCGTCAACTGTCAATGTGACTGTGATGGTGGCTGTTTGGCCAGGCGCCATGTCGAAGTTGGCGACGTAGTAGACGTGGAGTCGATCTGGCCCGGGCTGAATGGTGCTCAGCCCTATCTTCGGAAACGCATCCCACGTCACCGTAATGTGATTGTCTTCGGGATCAGAGACTTCAGCAGTCAGCAGCGCCCGCCCGCCCGGCGCAATCTGACACGGGTCGCACGTCAGACTGTGGATGATGGGCGGTTCATTAACAGGCGTCGGTGTCACCGTCGGCGTCGGACTCGGTGGAGTCGGTGTCGGCGTTGACGTAGACGATGCCAGGGGGTATGGCTCTGGTGTATGCGTCGGCGTCGGCGGTACTGGCGTCGGCGATGCCGGTGGATACGGCTCAGGTGTGTGTGTCGCCGCCGGCGGTACTGGCGTATTCGTCGATGGTACTGGGGTGGGCGGTACCGGCGTTGCCGTCGGTGGCACTGCCGTCAGTGTGGCAGAAGGTGCCGGCGTCGGACTGGCCGTGGCGGCCGGCGACGGCACGGCGGTTGGCGTCTCGGTGACCGGTGGTGTTGCCGTGGCGGTCTCCGGTTCGCCCAGCGCACCGGTTGAGGGCTCGGTTGCAGTGGGCGGTGCCGGTGTCGCGGTTGCCGTTGGTTCCAGTGTTGCGGTTGTCACGACAGCGGGCGCAGGCAGTGTCACCGTCGGAGTTGGTGGCTCCGCCGTCGGTGTGGGCTGAGTCTCAACGACAGGCTCCGGCTGCAGCTCATCCAGCCACGTCTGTACGGAATCCAGGGCCGTGACTGCCTCTTGGTAGGTGGGTGCCGGCAACTGAGCGCCGCTGTCGCTCTCCAGCGTTGTCCGTTGTTGATCGAGCTTGGCCCGTGCGAGCGATTCCAGTCGAGACCGATCGACCCCTTCCTCGTGTAGGCGGATCAGCATGGCGAGCGCTGACTCGAGTTCCCGTTGATAATCTGACACCAGCGCTGGCGCCTTGTCGGGCACTGTGACGGCTTCCTTGATGCGCCGATCGGCAAAACGCAGGTGCAGGCTCGTTTGATCGATTCTGTCGTCCGCGAGGGCAAGCTGTACCTGTTCGGTCAAGCGTTTGACCGGATACAGGGCGCTATCAGGCATACTGTTTCCGGAAGCTGAAACGACGCTGCCTGTCACAAGGACAAGCAAGATGAGGGCTGCAGCGGCGCCGGCAAGCGTCGGCCCTAGGCGCAGTTGGCTCAACATCCGGCCGATGCGTTGCCACCAAGACCGCGGGGATGTTTCACGAACACGGCCGTCAACGCCAACCCGACGCGCAGCCGGCGGCTGCAGGTCGACGATGCGCTGTCGCGTGGCCTGTTTGAACTGCAGTGATGGGGCAACGTGCGATACTTCGCGCACTGTGGTGGCAATCCGTAACAGGGAACGTAGTTCGTCTTCGAATTCGGGATACTGAGCCACACACTTGTCGATGGTGGCGCCCGCTTCGAGTGCGAGCAAGCATTCTTGCAAGGCGTCAGCGAGATTCATTGTTCTCTTCTTCCACGCCTAAGATCTTCCGAAGCGCTTTCAGGCCGCGGAACTGAAGGCCTCGAATAGCGCCTCTCCGTTTCCCCATGATCCTCGCGATGTCGGCCGTACTGTAACCTTCGATAAAACGTAAGACAATGACCGTTTGCTGCTCCTCGGTGAGTTCTCCTATCGCCTCGCGGACCCGCTCCATTGTCATCATGCTTTGCAGGATCTGCTCCGGTCGGCTTTCCTCAGACCCCACCAGATCTGGACGCGTTTCCAGAACGTCCAGGACGACAGTGGGCCGGCGTGCTCGGTGGTAGTCGACGACCAAGTTGTGAGCGATCCGGAAGAGCCATGGCGAAAAGGAATACCCTTGCCACTCGTAGCCACCAATGGCACCCCACGCCTTGGTGAAAACCTGGGCCGTCAAATCCTCGGCCTCGGTCGTGTTTCCAACCTTATGGTAGACGTAGTTGTATATCTTGTCTACGTAGAGGTCATAGAGTTCCGCGAAGGCCTCTGGATCGTGCTCGGACGCACGGAGGGCCAGTTCTTTTTCACGCTCCATGGACATGGACTTTCGGAGGTACTACAACCTCTTGCACACAGTTACTAACGGATGAGGGCGGTTCATGTTATGGCAGGTCCTCGTTCTGGGAGAGGTTCGCAACGAGATTCTGAGCGAGCGCGCTGTTTCCAGCGACGCCGGCTATCAACTCGTCAATTGTGATGTATTCGTCGCTCGTGTGGGCCAGGGTTCCGTCACCAGGAGCAAAACCGATGGTGGGAATGCCGGCGGCCATGAGGTGGCCGCCATCGGTAGCGAAATGCCAAACAATCACGGGCGTGTCACGCTGGAGTGCCTCATCCAGTGTCCGTTTAGCCGCAAAGACTAGCGGGTGGTCGGCCGGCAGCCCAAAGGAGGGGAAGAGCGCTGGGGCCGTCACGGTGTAGTTCGTGTATGTATCGAATGTGTGCTTGGGTACGGTCACGAATCCTTCACTTTCATCACTTAGACAGTCGGATAGAATATTCTGTAGACGCGCCTGTATTTCTTCCGGCGATTCTTCCGGGATATTGCGCCAGTCTAGATGCACCCATGCCTCGCTAGGTATGACGTTTGCGCTGAACTGGTCCGTGTCGTACAAAGTCGGTGCTACGGTCGAGCTGCCAAAGTCAGGGGTGGTGCGCATCTCTAACGTTTGTAGACGCAGCAGGAACTGAGCTAAGTCATAGTGTGGGTTGACGCCCCGGTCGGGCGCACTGGCGTGGGCTGCGCGCCCTCGAACGCGCGCGATGACTTCGACCCGCCCCCGATGCCCACGTGCTACCCTCAGACTGCTCGGCTCACCCACGACAGCGAAGTCCGGATGGATGGTTTCGAGGAGTGCTTGGGTGCCGATCCCGCCGACTTCTTCCATCACGACAGCTGTCACGAAGATGTCACCAGTCGGCTCCACGCCCGCGTTTCGCATCAGGCTGGCACCGTACACTTGCGCAGCCAGCGGTCCTTTGATATCGACGGCCCCGCGCCCCCAGATCGCGTCGTCTTCGATCTCGCCGCTGTACGGCGGCACCGACCATCGGGCTGGATCACCGGTGTCGACGTGATCCATGTGGCAGTTGAACATCAACGCTGGTCCAGACCTTCCCCGCAGCAGACCGATAACGTTGCCCGCCACATCTGTCCATACTTCATCGTAACCTAGATTCTCCATCTCGTCCTGGATGATGCCGGCAATCTCACCCTCAGCGCCGGGTAGGCTGGGTGTCTGAATAAGTCGCTGGCAGAAACCGACAACCTTGTCGCGCACCTTTTCTGCTTCAGCTTGTAAGTTGTTCACGGAATCTGAACCTCCTACCCGCGCTCGTCCTTGCTGCAGAGGCGAGCGTTGTGTCTCCTGGCCAGATATCAGAGGCAAGTCTCACCAGGAGACAATAACCTTCGTAACCGTTCAGGGGCACCACGACTAGCATCCCGAGTAGCGCGAAACAACGTCCTGAGCCTGACGAAGGGCAACGTTGAGCGCGTATCGAGGGGTGCGGGTTTGCGGCGGTTCTTCGCACAAGCCGCACCCCCTTCGACTGGGCTCAGGACGTCGCTTCGATACGACCTCGGCTTCGCCTCGGTCTACTCAGGCGGCGTCCTGAGCGGCGTCCTGAGCCTGTCGAAGGGCCTGTCGAAGGGATGCTCCATGGGTTGCCCCCTGAACGCTT
>JAANWY010000107.1 GCA_018263655.1 Anaerolineales bacterium
TTTACTTTGTGCCTACACAAGAATAGACCTCTCAACTACGAGGGCGGTAGCCAGGCGATCGCCTGAACAGTTACGTAGAGTCCTAAGTAACAGGATCAAATTCATGACCGTAATCAATTTGCATGAGATCGATGTAGCCGAGGCGCCACAGTCGGAGTGGGATTCCAACGGCGAGGGGTTGCCGTTCAGGCACCGCCGGCCGCCGTGGCTGCGGGTCCGAGCGCCGTGGGGGGCGAACTACACAGATCTGAGGGGCCTGATGCGGCGGGAGGAGCTCCACACAGTGTGTGAAGAGGCCAACTGCCCGAACATCGGCGAGTGTTGGGGCCATGGCACAGCGACATTCTTGTTGCTCGGCGAGGTGTGTACGCGCAGTTGCGGGTTCTGCAATATCAAGACGGGCCGGCCCGAAGTTCTGGACTTGATGGAGCCCGAGCGTGTGGCCCAGTCCATCAAGCGCATGGACATCAACCACGCCGTCATCACCAGCGTCAACCGCGACGAACTCCCCGACGGTGGCGCGTTTATCTTTGCGCGCACCATTCGGCGTAGCAAGGAGCTGGCGCCAGAGGTGTCTGTCGAAGTGCTTATTCCAGACTTCTTGGGAGATCGAGATGCGCTGCAGAAGGTTATGGATGCCAAGCCCGAGATCCTGAACCACAACGTGGAGACTGTGCCGCGTCTGTATCGCGAAGTCCGCCCGCAGGCGGTGTACGAGCGGTCGCTGCGCATCATCCAGTGGGCCAAGGAAATGGATCCCACGGCGTTGACGAAGTCGGGCATGATGGTTGGTCTCGGCGAAGAGTGGGACGAGATCCTGGCGGTCATGGATGATTTGGTTGACCATGGCTGTGACATATTGACCATCGGTCAGTATCTGCGGCCCACGGAGAATCACTTGCCCATTATGCGCTACTACACGCCCGAGGAATTCGAAAAGTTGGAGGAGGCCGGCTATGCGGCCGGCTTTAGGTGGGTCGAGTCAGGGCCGTTGGTGCGCAGCTCCTATCGTGCCGAGCGCCAGGTCGCCGCGTTGAGCGGGCGGGCGCCGGAGGGTGTAGCGGGTCTTGCCGAGTAGTGGGGAATTTTACTTTTTTTGATCGAAATATATGTCATCTTGGACGCGGTTGGGACGTGATTTTGACTCAATTAGGACTTTTGACGATTAAGATTAGGGCTGCGGACTGGCGGTCTTGGAAGACGTGAGTGTCTGGAAAGGAGTCCAATCGTGGCTTGGGTTGTTGCCTTCAAAGCATTCTGTCCGGTACTGGGGACGGACGCGTACATGTTGGAAGACCGGGAGTATCAGCAGGGCGAGGGCGAGTATGCGGTGAAGGCCCGGCGATGCTCCTACGATGTTGCCTGCAATTTAGACGATCACATACGCTGTGAGTGGAATTTCAAGCCGGGGGGTAGCGGGGAAGACCCGTTTGAACTGAATCAAGAATAGGTTTTCGTCGCGAAACGGCAAGCGAAGCCCCGCTGAGTCCAACCTGGACTCAGTGGGGCTTTTTCTATTGCAGAGAGTCTGGCAAATATCACCAGGGCGAGCCGGCTCGGATGCGCAAGGTGATGGAGGTCTTCACGGAGCCGCTGCTGATTGCGCGTGGCACTCGACCTGCGCGTGGTTGATGCCCAGTTTGCGCAAAATTGATGGAAAAGCCATGTCATTGTTGCAGTACCTGCAACATGCCTCCTCTATCCTGTGGTCAAGGCTTCCAGACAGCTCACAGATGGAGGTGGCAGACATGGCATTTTGGAACAAGAAACGGACCGAGTTCGAGGAGATGGATCAGATCATCCGCGAGAACCCCGGGATTCAGCCGGCGGAATTGGCCCGACGGTTGGGTGTATCTCGCTCGACGATTGCGCGCCGGCTACCCAGTGTGGAGGAGGCCGGCTACCGCTACAGCGAAGATGACGGCGGCGGGCTGTGGCCGTTCAAGCGCAAGGCGTGAATAGACCCTAAAGGTTTCGAAACCTTTAGGGTCTCGGATTTCGCCGTGAATTTTCGCCGCTGTTGCGGGATTTAGCAGGTTGATGTGGTATAATGTGGATGGATGCAACAGCGTTTTAGGAGATGTGGCCTATGAGTCGATCTGAAGGGAAAGCCCAACGATTGCGACAACTTGAAGAATTGCTGCTCGCGTTTCCAGAGGGGTTGCGGAAAGCCGAGATCGCCCGCCGGCTGGGCGTGCACCGCTCGACGGCGGGACGCTATATCGAAGAGCTGAGCCGGCGCATTCCCATCTGGGAGGATGACGACGGCCGGCTCGGCCTCAACCGCGACGACTACCTCAACCACGTGCGGCTGACGATTCACGAGAGCATGGCGCTGCACCTGGCCGCCCGCCTGATGGCGACGCGCACCGACAAGCACAACCCGCACGCGGCCTCGGCACTCCGGAAGTTGGGCGATGCGTTGGAGAAGTTCGCGCCGTTGGTCAGCCGGCATCTCGTCATCTCCGCAGACGTGATGGATGGCCAGGCCCAGCGCCACGATCCGGTGTATCTGGATGTGTTGGAGACGCTGACGCGGGCCTGGTCGGAGCAGCGCAAGGTGCGAGTCTGGCACCAGCACGGGCAAACAGGACAGGTTCACGACTACGTTCTGTCACCACACTTCATTGAGCCGTACGCCGTTGGTCAGACGGCCCACGTGATCGGTTGGCGCGAACCGCCGAATGCAGTGCGCACGCTCAAGATCGAACGCATTCGACGCATCGCGAAGCTGGACGAGCCCTACGAAATTCCGGAGGACTTCGATCCACGGGAGCAGCTGAAGGATGCGTGGGGCATCTGGTACACGGATGAGGAGCCGGTGGAGGTGGTGTTGAGGTTTCACCCGCGGGTGGCCGGCCGAGTCCAGGAGACGCAGTGGCATGGCTCGCAGGAGTTGGAACCGCAACCGGACGGACATCTCATCTGGCGGGCGAAGATTGCCGAGCCGACGGAGATGCTGCCCTGGATTCGCGGCTGGGGCGCGGATGTGGAGGTGTTGGCGCCGGCGGAGTTGCGCGAGACGCTGATGGGGGAGGCGAAAGCGATGGCTGAGCAGTATGGATGGTTTGTTTCGTCTACACCGGGAGATCAACCGATATCGACATTGGATGATTTCTTTGGAGGCTAGATCATACATCTTGCAGCGCCGCCCAGAGTTCCGCAAACAGCGCTCCACTCTGGGCTACGAATTTCGCCGCTCTGCGAGCTCTTCGCCGCCAGGCGAACTCAAACCGTTGAACTCCCATCGGGAGTGCCGAAAATCGTAGCCGTGAGTGGAAGGCGGCTGCTCTTTGCCGCCTGGAACTCGCGGCGGGGCCAGCAACCCCGAGTAGTTACTTTCAAGGAGAATTCTCATGTCACTTTATCCCTATCAACAACAAGTTAGGAAACTATCCCTCGGTGGCCAGCGGCAGCGCCGCCCAGAGTTCCGCAAACAGCGCTCCACTCTGGGCTACGAATTTCGCCGCTCTGCGAGCTCTTCGCCGCCAGGCGAACTCAAACCGTTGAACTCCCATCGGGAGTGCCGAAAATCGTAGCCGTGAGTGGAAGGCGGCTGCCTTTGACCGCCTGGAACTCGCGGCGGGGCCGGTAACCCTGAGCAGTTACTTTCGAGGAGGATTCTCATGTCCCTTTATCCGTACCAGCAACAAGTTAAAGAACTGTCACTCGGTGGCCAGTCGGTCATCTTGCAGGCACCAACGGGAGCCGGCAAGACGCGGGCTGCCCTCTCCCCCTTCATCGAAGCTTTCTTCGACTTTTCTGCTGAGTCGTTTCCCAGGAAGTGCATCTACTCCGTGCCGCTGAGGACGTTGGCGAATCAATTTGACGCGGAATATGACGAACTGGCGGCCTCGTATGAGCGCCGGCATCGCCACTCCATGAACGTGACGATTCAGACCGGTGAACAGCCCTGCGACCGCAAGCTGGAGGGTGACCTCATCTTCACCACCATCGACCAGACCCTCAGCAATACGCTGGCCATTCCGTACGCGCTGAGCAACCGGCAGGCCAACTTGAACGCCGGCGCCGTCATGGGGGCGTACCTGGTCTTCGACGAGTTTCACTTGTACGATCCGAGCGCCGCACTACCTACAACGCTGCAACTGCTCTCGATGCTGAAGGACATCACGCCCTTCGTGCTGATGACGGCCACCTTCTCCCAGGCGATGCTGAGCCGGCTGGCGGACATCTTGAACGCCGAGGTGGTGCAGGTCACCGAGGACGATCTAGGCGATATCACTTCGCAGAAGGACAAAGTTCGGTACGTTCATACTGTCGATGATCTTTTGACGGCTGGTCGGGTGCTTGATGAAGATGCGACGCGAAGCATCGCCATTTGCAACACGGTGGAGCGGGCGCAGAACTTGTATCGAGAGTTGCGCTCGCGAGCGCCGGCGAACACAGAGATCAAACTGCTGCACAGCCGTTTCTATCAGGCAGATCGTGAGAAGAAAGAGCGATGGCTACAGCGTGAGTTCGGGAAAGAGAAAGAGGCGTACACCGTCGAACGTGCCATTCTCGTCGCTACGCAGGTCGTGGAAGTGGGTCTGGACGTCACGTGTGAGGCGCTGCACACCGAGATCGCGCCGGCCAACAGCGTTCTCCAGCGCGCCGGCCGCTGTGCGCGCTATCAGGGTGAGACCAGTCACGTCTACGTTTACCGTGTGCCGGAGGACGACGACGGAAAGCCGCAGTACGCACCCTACCACCAGGGCGGCCAGGCAGAACTGTGCGACAAGACCTGGATCGCATTGACCGACCGCTCCGGCGAAGTTTTGGGCTACACCGAAGAGCTGAACGTGTTGAATGAGGTGCATCTTGGCGCCGACGAGCGGTTGCTGGATGAGTTACAAGCCAGCCGGCACGCCCACCGCCACCTGATGGAGACCGCTATCGGTCAACAGGAACGCGGTTTAGCACGCGAACTGATCCGCGACGTCAACGCCAAGACGGTTCTCGTCCATCCACACCCGAACGAGATGGAAAATCCCTGGACCTACGATGGCTTCAGCCTCTTCACCGGCAGCGTCTACAAGATGTACCGCGAATTGGACGAGTGGGCGCTGGACACTGGATTCGAAGACTGGGTGATACAACGATTGCAGGAGGACAAGTTGCCTTCCATCGATGCGCCCCAAGAAGAAGTTCTGTACAGATGGACTGAGGTACTCGATTCAAGCTTGCTGGAAGGTGCATTGGCGGTGGTGATTAATCCGAAGGTTGCGGCCTACGACGAAGCGCTTGGATTTCGTTGGCTGGAAAGCAGCCATCATCCATGGGAGGAGATGAAGCGCCAGCGAGCCGGCTGCGATCAACCGCCGACTTACAGCGACTATCAGCGTGAGACGTATGCCGAACACATCTACGGGCTTTATCGGACCTACGCCGAAGGGTACTACGATCGGGTTCAGCGGAAGGTTTATCGACCGCTGAGGGAGGAGATCGCCCACGTCGCCAGTCGCATCGAGCGGGCCTGGGGAGTGCCGGCTGACATGATAGAGCAGGCCGCACGCTGGATCATCGCCGCTCACGATGTTGGGAAGATGGGACAAGCGTGGCAGGACTGGACTCACCGCTGGCAGCACGCAATCGGCGTCCCCATTCCCAATGACTACATGGCGGCGCATACCGATTATGTCGGCAGCGATCCGGAACATCAAGCATTGCAGAAGCAGCTAGGTCGCCGGCCCAACCACGCGGCCGAAAGCGCCTACGCCATGATCGACGTCTTCTGGGATGCCGTGGGCGCCGACAAGGACGATCGGTCGCTCTATGATGCCATGATGACGGCTATTGTGCGGCACCACACGGCGGGACATGCAGGCAGTTGTTCAGCGTTTACTGCTCACGACACAGCGCCGGCAGCGCTGCGAGAAGCCTTGAAAGTTGTGGGCTTGGATGAGGCACCGTTCGACAGCGTAGTGTGGTCCTTCGGGGCGAATGAGGAGTTACCTCAGGAGATGGTGAGTGTTCGCGACGAGCGAGGTCTGGTGTTCTATTTCTTGCTGACTCGGGTGCTGCGCCTGGCCGATCAGCGGTCGCAGGCATATGAGCAATGAACTGTTCTGCGAGCCCGCCGCGAGTTCCAGCCGGCAAAAGGCGCCGGCTTCCACTCACGGCTACGTGTTTCGCCATCCCTTCGGGATTCGCGCCCGTGAGTGAGCTCACAGAGCGGTGAAATTCGTAGCCCAGAGTGGAGCGCTGTTTGCGGGTAAGCATTCAGGTGACCGGCACTTCCACCCCGGTTTTCAACGATAGGTGTCTGTGCTGACCCTCGTGTGCTCGTTCTTGGACCAATTTCGCAAGTGCCGGTCACCTCATGCGTCTGTTTTCAAGACCACCTGAACGGTTGCGTTTGCGGAGCTCTGGGCGGACGTCTGTGAGCCCGGTCGCCGGCCAGCGAGACGAGGGGAGCAATTCCACAGAAAGAGAGGAGATCTATGGACGAACCCAACATCCACACCGACCAATACTTCATTGATAAGCGCACCGCCACCGTGGCCGACGTCTTTGCCGCCTACGGTTTGGCTGCACTTCTGGACAAACTCATGTATGATTTCGCTGCCGGCCGCTACGAAGCTCGAATCCACGACGTCGGTGCCTGTTACGCCGTCGGGCTCAGTGAGCCGATTCAGCCGGAGTGGGTCGAGGCATGCGACTATTTCTGGCAACTGCCGGCCATCGTGACCGGCGTGAGTGCGAAGAAGTTGCCCGAGGGACTGCCACAGATGCAACTCGAGGACTACGACGAGCATCGAACGCGGAGAGGGGAGTACTTTGAAGCGCTGCGGCAGTTGCCGGCTGCCGCCCGGCGTCCCAATGCCTCACCAGACGATTACCCGCAATTGCATGAGGTTTATCGTCGGAAGCCTCCACGGGAGTGGGATGCCTGGGCCGCCATCAACCAGATGTCGGCCATCTACGCCTACAGCGATGCCGTTGCCGGCTGGCACGAGGCCGGCCAGAAGGGACTGTTCGCCCACCATCTGCGCTTGATCTTGCAGATGACGAGCACACACCCCAACCGCGTAGGTGAGGTCGAGAGCGCCTGGCGTGATCTGGCCAAGGAGCATGATCTGGGCACCAAGCCGCAAATTGGTGCTCTGCAGGTGTGGAACCCTGGCATGGGTAAGGGCGCCAACCGTCCCAAAGCTGACCAGTTGTCCATCGGCGGACGCAGCGAGTTCTGGCTGCTGGAGTATCTGAAGTATGTGGGCCTGTACAAGGCCGGCCTCCCGCGGATCGTGCGCGGCAGCAAGGATCGCAAGACCTACGTCCTGCAGCCGGTCAACATCACGTTGCACACCAACGATACCGTCTTCAAGGCGTTCCACGACGTGATGTGGGCCGACACGGCTGTGAAGATGGACATTCTGGCCAGCCTGCGCTACACGCAGACGTTCCTGCGCCAGTGGCGAGCCGGCCAACTCACCGAGCGACAGGCGCGACGGGGCGGCCAGCCGGGCGACTACGTGTCCGGCCTGGCTGTCGTTTTCTACAAGGATCTCGGGAGCGCCCACGCCGTCCTGAACCAGTCGGTGATTGATCTGCCGCGCTGGATGCGCAAGGTGACCACCGACGAAGAGGCGCAGGCATACGCCGAGTTGCTGGAAGAGCACGAGCGCGTGGTGCGTGCTCTCGACGAGGGGCGGTCCGAGGCGTACGAGCTTTTGCGCACTTACCGCGATTTCCTGTCCGGCCACGATCTGCACGACTTCTTCGCGTTCACCGCTGGCTACAGCAGCTATTTGATCAGCCAAATGGAGCGCCGAGAGCCGGTACGTCAATTCACAACGTCGAATCTGGAGGTATTGATCATGGGACACGATGACAAACTCAAACCGATCCTGGAAAGTGAAGGATTTCGCCACGTCGCCGACGCCATCCGGCGCAGTACAGTTCTCCCACAGTACTTCAAGGCTCGCAACAACAAGGGGCCTTACAACGTCCGCTACGGTTTGGGGGCCGAGCTTCTGCGCCAGGCAGCATATCCGGATAAGTTTGTACAACGCCTGGGCGAATTCATGCACGACTACAACCGCGAGACAGCACAAGTGGATGAGCGCTACAAAGGCGATCCCCCCGTCCGCCGGTCTCAGATCACGACGGCCGACATCGAGCAGGTGGTGGAGCTGATCGACAGGTACGACTCGCAGACGGTGGCCAACCTGCTAGTGGCCTTCGGCTACGCCCGTGAATCCCGCGAGCCGGAACCCGCGGATGAGGGGGAAGAGTTGCCGGAAGAGGAGCCGACGGCAACGGCCGCCGTGGGATGAAGTCCCACAGACCCGCCGCGAGTTCCAGTCGGCATACAACACCGGCTTCCACTCACGGCTACCTCTTTCGCCCCCCCTTCGGGGTTCAAGATGTCGAAAGAGCTCGCAGAGCAGCGAAATACGTAGCCCAGACCTGTCTGCCGCCTGCCTGTGCGTCGCACGCAGACAGGTACCCCGCACAGGCAGGGTGGAGCACCCTTTGCGGAACTCTGGGCGGGCGCCGATACGTCACCCACGTGAGATCACCAGAACGATAAACACGATCAACTAACCAAGGAGGAACTACAATGACAACCAACGTCTATTCGATGTCCATTTCTGCTCGCGCCACACTGAACATGCACAGCTTGAACAACGAAGGTGGCGAAGGCAATCAGATTCAGACTCGCATGGTCGACATCGTCTATCACGATGACGGGGAGCCGCGCCTGATCAACGTCAACGCGATTAGCGGTGACATGTTCAAGCACATTCAGGCCGAGCACCTCTATCGCATCGCCAAGGGGAATCTGCCGCTGTGCGCCGGCTGTCGTATCTTCGACGCCAACCGCATCAGCGCCGACAGTGACTACGAGACCGCCATCGCGGACGAGACCGACGCTCAGGCCATCGATCGTATGCTGACGGTGTGCGCCCTGGACGATATGGAAGGCAATTTGATCACGGCGGGCAACCGCTCGATCCCGCGCAAGTCGGTCGTCGAATTCGGTTGGGCCGTCGGCGTGCCCGATACCGTGACCACGGAGAACTATTTCCACGTCAAGTACGCTCGCGAACGAGGTGAGCAAGCACGAGAGGAAGCGACCGGGGACGAACGGCGTAAAGCTAATCTGGGACAGGCGATCTTCCACCGGCCAGCCAACTCGGGCGAGTACGCCATCGTCGTCCACGTGGAGGCGTCCCGCATCGGCTACAACGACATCACGCAAACCTACGGCGTGGCCGACGTGGATCGCGAAGTCCGCTATCGCGCCCTGCTGGAGAGCCTGCTCTACACTTTCGTCGAGCCCAATGGCGCCATGCGTAGCACGCAGCTCCCACATTTGGTGAACGTCCGAGGCGCTCTGTCCTACAGCACGCGCGTAATTCCGGCCCCTACAGTCAGCCCACTGAACCCCGATTTCGAAACTGAAATCGAGAAAGTGAGCGGAGCGCTCAATGGGCTGCACGGCGGAGCCGTCGAGATCCGCCGGTTCGAGAATCTCAGCGGGTTCAGCGCGGAGATGCAGACCCTGATTCAAGAGACAGCGCCGTACTCGCTGGCAGTGTGAAGGAGGTCGGGATGTGGCTCATCGCCGAATATCAGCCCACAACGCTCTTCACGCTGAAGCCGGCGACTACGACGTCGTCGGGCGGCAAGTCTCTGGTGGTGCCGACGCCTTTCGCGATCAAGATGGCGTTGCTGGATGCCGGCATCCGGACGCGGGGGGTGGACGTGGGGCGTGAAATCTTTCCCACGCTGCGCGATCTCGCCGTGGCGGCCCGGCCACCGGATCGGCTGGTGGTCAGCAACACTTTCATGAAGATCTTGCGTCCGCACAAGAGCGGCCCGCGCGATGTAAATGGCGCCGGCCTGGAAACGCCGATGGGCAATACCATCGCGTTTCGCGAGTACGTGCAGTTCGGCGGCCCGCTGACCCTGGCAATCGACGTGCAGGACGTCGACGCGGATCTCGTCCACCTGCTCGAACGCTTGCTGGCGCAGATCAACTACCTCGGCAAACGGGGCGGCTTCATGCAGTTGACGCAGCTACCCGAGCGGGCCGAAGCGCTTTCCGACGATTTCACGCGATTGAACCCGGCCGGCATGCAGGCAGCCTTCAACCTGAACGGCATATTGCAAGTGCTGGACGACTGCGGCCCTCGGATGACGTTCGAGCACGCCGACATCTACAGCGGCAAGTACCTGTATCTCGGACGCGAGACGGGGCGGGTCCTGCATCACGTCGTCTTACCGTATCGCGTGGCCCGCTCCAGTCGGGGGTTCACGCTGTATGAGCGTGTGGCGGGGTAGGTTGCTCATGAATCGTGAGCAACAGAACAGGATACGCGGGATGGAAGGATTGGTTTAGGGGACGATGAACGTGCTGACCAACGCCAATCCTAACGTCCTGCCAATCCTGTTCTCATCACAACAGGATGCGCGGGATGACAGGATTCGCCGGCCCATCCCAACAGATCCGAAAAGTCCTGTCGATCCGTGCTTTCCATCCGGAAACGACATGGCTAACGGCTAACAACTGACGGCTAACCGCTAACTGCTGACCGCTGCCAGTCCAGCGGAGCCTGCCCACACACGATCCGCAGAGGATAACCGAAAGGAGACACAACCATGGACCTACAAACCCGAATCGACATGATCCTGGACCAGATGATGCGCGAGGAGTACCAGCGTTGGGGATGGGAGGCGTTTCTGGAGGAAGACGAGGTTGCCGGCAAACGCTCAGGCAAACGCGGGAAGAGTCGGCGGCGACGGCGCTGATGCCGGCCACGATCCGGCTCGCGTCAGATTTCCTGATCGTCCTCGGCCGGCTCGTCGCCCAGGGCGATGCAGTCGGCGATGAGAGTCGACAGGTTTGGCTCAGTGAAACTGATGCCGGGGGCCAGCTTGCGGTTGTGCTTGATGTTAGGCGGCTCGCGGCGGTGGTGAGGAAACGTTTCGGCCAGATCAGGATTCTCGGGATGAGGTTGCGGGTCGTACCAGCGGACGCGCTCTTCCCCGTGGAAGACTGTGTAGCTGTAGTCGCTGATGCAGCCGGCAACGAAGTCCACGATCTCGTGCACGCGTAGTTCCAGTCCACTACGAAAGCGAACGCTGCCTCTGACGATGGCTGTGCTGCGACTCGTAGTGTACAGGTGGAGAGATGAGGAAACGATCTCAGAGTAGCGCTGTGGCAAGGTATAAATCAAGCGCTCGTACTTATCGCGTGATGGGAATAACATCCTTCTGATGGTCTATCGAGCTACTTCGATGACTGGTTCTTCAGGTGCCAGTTCTACGAAGCTATCTCCATTCGTGGCACGCAGCTTGGCTACGCGCTGTTCGGAAAAATCACGCAAGAGCTTCTCGCGATGCTGTTTAATCTTATAGAAGCCGGACCATTCGGCAAAATCTTCCATATTTTCGCCGTAATCGAGCAGCCCTTGGGAATACAGCTCATAGAAGACATCCGAGCTGATCCAATAGCGCTGTTCAAACTTCCGCAACGCCTGATCGGCTGCTCGCAGATCATCCAAGAGGTCGCTCAAAGTGATCTTAGCCATGTCTTTCACCTCAGTATCATTCATTCAACCCTGTGTGCGACAGATTATACATCGATCTGGCGTCAGGGACAAGCAATTTAGAAAGCTCCGGATCCGTGCATCCAAGTGATTTGTGTTCTCGATCCACCGTGGATCACAGATAGAAAGGACCAACAACTATGACCACCCAGCTCACCCTCACCCACCTGCGCTTCGACTGCGTCGCGCAGACCGGCATCAAACTCGGGCCACGCAACGCCGGCCAGCGCCTGCGCGACGCGCTGGCGGCCGTCATGCGCCGCGCCGTGTGTCCGGAGACCGGCCGGCGCGAGCGCCCCTCGCCGGAACACGCCGCCGTGTGCCCCGTCTGCTGGCTGCTGGCCGCTGAAACCGAGCCGGGCGAAGTGCGCCGCGCCTACGCCGTCGTGCCGCCGCGCGACCATGTCGACGTCCTGGAGCCAAGCGATCGCTTCAGCTTCGGCCTCACCCTCTTCGGCCAGGGCTTCAACTTCCTGCCCTACTTCGTGCTGGCCGTGCAGGAGGTTGGCCGCGTTGGTGTGGGACCTGGACGTGGCACCTTCGAGCTGGACGCCATCTGGGCCGGCAACCCCCTGGCCGGCCGCGTCGAAGCCGTCATGGAGCCAGGGGACAGCATGGTGCACACACCCGACGAAGCCGTCACCTGGGAGCATGTGCAAACAGCCACGGATCGGCTTCGTGCTAAATTGAACGCCGGAACCCAATTGCGACTACACTTCCTCTCGCCCACGCGCCTCGTCTACGACGAAGCCCTGGTGAAAACCGCCGACTTCGGCGTCCTCTTCCGCCGCATGCTGGAGCGCATCGACCAGCTCCGCCAGCAGTTTGCCGATGAAGACAGCCGTCCGTTCGAAGAGGTTGAGCGACTGTACAGCCTGGCCGATCAGGTCCGCGTCGTCGAAGACAACACAGAATGGATCGAGGTCTGGAGCTGGTCGGGCCGGCAGCGCCGCAAACAGTACCTCAGTGGCATCGTCGGCACCGCCACCTACCGCGCCCGCGACTGGGATGAGCTGCTGCCGTGGCTCGTGCTGGGCCAGGCGACACAGGTCGGCAAGCTGGCGGTGAAGGGGAACGGCGTTTTTGAGATCGATGTGACGGGGGTGCCGGGATACTGGGAGTGGTTAGCGGTTAGTGGTTAGTGGTTAGTGGTTAGTGGTTAGTGGTTAGTGGTTAGTGGTTAGTGGTCAGTGGTTAGTGGTCAGCGGTCAGCGGTCAGCGGTTAGTGGTTAGTAGCTAACAGCTAACGACTGACAGCTAACGACTGACAACCTACGATTAGCGAAATAGGGAGGACATAGATGAAACGAACAATACGAAGTCATCGAGATTTGATTGTCTGGCAGCGGGCTGTGAAGTTCGCAGTTCGCGTGTACGAGATGACCAGCGCATTTCCGAAACGCGAAATGTACGGTCTGACGGATCAGATTCGGCGATCGGCGGTGTCCATTCCGGCGAATATCGCTGAAGGACACGGGCGGCGTAGCGATGGCGCGTTTGCCAATCATTTAGGCATATCCCTGGGTTCTGCCGCCGAACTGGACACACACCTGCAAATTGCGTTGGAGATCGGCTATCTTTCACAGGTCGATCACGAGGAGCTTATTGCAGAACTGACTGAGATCACAAAAATGCTGCATGGACTGCACCGCAAGGTACGTAACTGACCTCACTAACCACTAACCGCTGACAGCTATCAGCTGACAGCTATCAGCTAACCACTAACCGCTAACGACTGGAGGGAGCAAATGGCAATTGTGGAACACCTCATCGTCGACGAATTCGGCGCTTACGTCGGCAAATACAGCGGGCGCCTGAAAGTGACCAAGAAGAAAGAGACGCTGGCCGAGGCGCCGCTGCTACACCTGAACTCGGTGTTGATCAGTGGGCGCGGCATCAGCATCTCGGCCGACGCCGTGCGGGAGTGCGCCGGGCGCGGCATTCCGATTCAGTACGTGTCCGGCACCGGCACGGCCTACGCCATGCTGTACAGCGCCGGCCTCACCGGCACCATCGCCACGCGCCGCGCCCAGGTCCAGGCCTACGACAACGAGCGTGGTCTAGCCGTGGCCCGCGCCTTCGCGTGGGGCAAGATCCAGAACCAGGCCAACTTGCTCAAGTACATGGTCAAGAACTACAAGGACAGCGAACCGGAGCTCTACGCCGAGGTGCGCCGGCAGGCCGTCGAAGTTCTGGAGCACGAGGTACAATTGGATCAGATCGAGGCGACGCACGTTGATGAGGCGCGGGGGACCCTGATGGGCGTAGAAGGGCGCGCGGCGCAGCGCTACTGGGCCGGCGTCAAGCTCGTCTTGCGCGCCGACCTCGACTGGCCGGGCCGCGAAACCCGCGGCGCTACCGATCCCTTCAACCAGGCCCTCAACTACGGCTACGGCGTGCTCTACGGTCAGGTCGAGCAGGCCACCCTGCTGGCCGGCCTCGATCCGTACGCCGGCTTCCTCCACGCTGACCGCCCCGGCAAACCCAGCCTCGTCCTGGACCTGATCGAAGAATTCCGCCAACAGGTGGTCGACCGCACCATCATCGGGCTGGTGAACAAGGGTGTGACCATTCAGCGCACCGAGAAGGGCTGGCTTGATCGCGACACGCGCCGCACGCTGGCAGAGAAGGTCCTGGCGCGGCTGGACGGTCCTGTGCGTCACGAGGGCAAGCGCCGCCGGCTGGGTGCCGTGCTTCAGATGCAGGCGCGCCACCTGGCCACGTTCCTGCGTGGGGAGCGCGAGGTGTACGAACCGTTTGTGGGCAGCTGGTAGTCTCAGTGGTTAGTGGTTAGTGGTTAGTGGTTAGCGGTTAGTGGTTAGTGGTTAGCTGTCGACTGACGGCATTTCTTGGACACGATAACTGTTAGCACATCTGATACAGTCTAATGCTCAACGACTGACGGCAATTGTTGGACACTGTGGTATTCTTCTCTTGCTTGAATGGGCTGAGCAAGA
>JAANWY010000108.1 GCA_018263655.1 Anaerolineales bacterium
CCCGTGAACTGCCAGTGAACAGTGAACAGTAACCAGTAACCAGTAACCAGTAACCAGGGGTCAGTTATCGGAGACTGATTACCTTGACATTGTTAGATTAGCCGCGAGTCGGCCCCCACCCCCAAGGTCTGCGTTAGCAGACACCCCCAAGGTCTGCGTTAGCAGACACCCCCTCGCCCAGGGTTGGGAGAGGGGGGCTAGGGGGGAGAGGGCCATGCGTGCGATGAAATCTAACAATGTCAGGTTACTGATTACTGTTTACTGATCACTGTTTACTGTTCACTAACACGAAGGGGGGAACTGTTTGGATATTCTCGACACCCTCAGCCTGTCGCCAGCCGACACGCCCGTTCTACCGGCCAACCTGCGGAGCCGGCTCATCAACTTCCTCATCCGCTGGGAGCATTACGACGCCGCTTTCGTCTGCCTTGATGTCCTCCAACAAGATCGACCGGACTTGGTTTCGCTGTACGATGCACGCGTCCGAGCGCTGTTGGCGCTGGATCGCACAGACGAGGCGTTCCAGGCCATGATGGCGCGCCACGAGCGCAAACAGAGCTTCACCTCCCGAACGCAGTTAGCTCGTATCCATCTAGCTCGTGGTCATGGCAGCACTGCCCTCGACCTTGCCAAGGAACTGATGGCGGAGCGCCAGGATAGCGTGATGGCGTGGGGGCTGATGGGAGACGTTCATCTGGCGCTCGGCGACCTGGATGCTGCGGAAGGGGCCTACCGGCGGATCGACGAAGTGCGCCCCAACAGTCGATACCACGCCTACAGCCTGGCCCGATTCTACCGCGCACAGCAGGATTACGTCTCGGCCAGCGCCTGGGCCGTTCGCCTGGAATCCTACGCCGGTGAAGATGCGCCGCTGAGCGTGTATCAACTACGCTGGTTGCGCGAGTATTATCAAGAGAGCGGCGAATCCAACCGTGTCGCCGACATCGACGCACAGCTGGAACAACGCCACCAGGCCGAACTGGCTGAGCTCCAGGAAGCACTGTTCGAGACGCTGGGTATCGGCGAGGAAGCAGAGGGGCCAGAGGCGCCACAGGGGACAGAAGAGCCAGAAGCTGTCACCACATCTGGCTCTTTTACCTCCTCTGCTCCTTCCGCCCCCTCTGTCGAAGTCACCGCCGAGGAGTTGGAACAGCTCCAAAACGCAGCGAAGCGCCATTTCGGCTTCGACGATCTCTTGCCAGGGCAGGCCGAAGCAATGGCACTCCTGTTGCGTGGCGAGAGCACGCTGGCCGTGATGCCCACCGGCGGCGGTAAATCGCTGTGTTATCAGTTGCCGGCGCTGCTCACGGAAGGCACCACCTTCGTCGTCTCCCCCCTCATCGCGCTCATGAAGGACCAGGTGGATGGGCTCCCGCGCGGGATCCGACGGCAGGCCACGACCATCAACAGCACACTCGGCGGTGACGAGCTGCGCCGGCGCCTCCGCAATGCCGGCCAGGGTCGCTATCGACTAATCTACGCTGCGCCGGAGCGCCTACGCCAGCCACCGTTCCTGGATGCACTGCGGCGAGCCGGCGTCGACCGCTTCGTCATCGATGAGGCGCACTGCGTGTCCATGTGGGGTCACGACTTCCGCCCCGACTACCTCTTCCTGGCCGAAGCACAGGGCCAACTTGACGCCCCACCGATCCTGGCCATGACGGCCACCGCGCCGACGCGGGTGCGCCGCGACGTCATGCGCCGGCTGGGTGATATGGAACTGGTAGCAGCCGACGTCCACCGGCCGAATCTGCGGCTAGAGGTGATTGCAACACCCAACAACGATGCCAAACTGGGCCATCTGATCCGGCTGTGCCAGGAAATCGAGGGTGCCGGCATCGTCTACGCTCACACACGAGCCAAGTGTGAGGAGCTGGCCGCCATGCTGCGCGCTCAGGGTATCTCGGCGGAACACTACCACGCCGGCATCCGAGACCGCGCAGCGGCTCAGGACCGATTCATGCAAGGCGAGGTGCGCATCGTGGTCGCCACGGTGGCCTTCGGCATGGGCATCGACAAGCCCGACATCCGGTTCATCATTCACTTCAACTTGCCGCGTTCGCTGGAGTCTTATTACCAAGAAGCGGGACGCGCCGGCCGCGATGGCCTACCGTCGCGCTGTATCCTGTTCTACTCGCCCAGCGATCGTGCGACGCTCACCCGCTGGGCACGTGCCGATCAATTGTCTGTCGACTTCCTGCGCCAAGTCTATAGTGCTGTCAGTCACCGGCTTGGCGACCACACCGTCGGACGCACGGCGGTTGGCGATTTGATGCGCGAGCTCCAAACCGAGGATACGCCGGTCCGCGTGGCGCTCAGCTTGTTGGAGGAAGCCGGCTTGCTGAGGCGACACTTCGATGCCCCTAGAACAGCCATTGTCACCCGCCGCACCACCGCCGAGAATTCGGGTTTTGCGCAGTTCTGCGAGGCTGCGCGTCTTGTGCAACACCAACCGGTCGAACGTGACATCATCGATGTTGCCCACTCAGCGGGCCTGGATCCCACGACTATCGAGTTTCAGTTGCTCGGTTGGCAGACGCGGGGGTGGATCGAGTACCGCCCCGCCGGCCGCGATATGCTCATCGAGCGCCTGACACCGCCAGCTGACGCTGGTGAGCGAATCGATCAACTGCTGGAAACTTACGCTGCCGTGCAGGATCAGCGCATCGACGAGATTGCGGCTTACGCCAAGACCCGGCGCTGCCGACACGGTCACATCAGCGCCTACTTCGGCGGCCGGCAAATCGAGGACTGTGGGACCTGCAATAACTGCCTGGGGGTGCGCACAGCCGGCATTCCCACCCGCGAGACTGATGAGCGCCGTGAATTCGAGGCAGTCTTACGTTGTGTAGCCGGCTTCGATTGGCCGTATGGCCGGCGCAACCTCTCTCTAATTCTCAAGGGATCGCCGCGTGCGCCGGATGGCGCGGAGAAGTTCGCGCAGCATGGCGCCTTGATTCACCGCTCGACGACAGTAATTGGGAGGCGGATCGATCGGCTCGTGGAGGCCAGCTTGTTGCAAACGCGCGAGCTGGATCATGGAGGTGTCGTAGTCGAAATCACGGCTGCCGGCCGGCAAGCCATCGCCGATCCACAGAAGCTGGATGCGTTGGTCTCTCCGCCTCCGGCTGTTAACCGTCGATCCGAAGCCCACCAGCAAAAACCGAGCGGCACAGACGTCGACGATTACGACGAGGATCTGTTCGAGAGACTGCGCGCGTGGCGGTTAGAGACAGCGCAGGCTGCGGAGGTGCCGGCCTTCGCCGTGGTCCATGACGCTGTGTTGAAGCGAATCGCAGCGCAGAAACCACAGACGCGCGATGAACTCGCCGCAATCCACGGCATCGGCCCCAAAAAGCTAGCCGGCTACGGCGAGGCGATTCTGGCTGTTGTGTAAGAGTACGTCGCCCAGTCATGAGGAGCACACGCAAGCACATTCCAGCATCCTGTGAGACTGAGTTCACTTTGTCTCCAAACAATGGATGTGCCTTTGCTGACTCGGAACGTGGATCATTACGAGCGTGTAGCCGATCTAGTCGTTGTGACCTCGGATGAGATTCCGCCAGTATCAGGCTCGTAACCTTCATCAATACGTTGCCAAATCACGCAACGCCTCCACAATTTTCTCGGCATTTGGGCGAAAGGCGTCCTCCAACGTCGGGCTGTAGGGCACGGGGGTGTCTGGTGCCGTGACGCGCACGAGGGGACCGTCCAGCCACTCGAAGGCGTCTTCGTAGATGAGGGCGGCCAACTCCCCGCCGGCCCCGTACGACCGATACGCCTCGTGCACAATCGCGATTTTCCCCGTCTTGCGCGCCGAATTCAGGATCGTCTCTTCATCCAGTGGCTTCAGCGTCCGCACATCCACCACTTCCACTTCGACGCCCTCATCAGCCAGCGTCTCGGCCGCTGCCAGCGATTCCTGAACCATCGCCCCGTAGGTGATTACCGTGAGGTCATTGCCTTCGCGTTTGACGTCGGCGATACCGATGGGTACCATGTAGTCGTCCTCGGGAACTTCGCCTTTCACGTGCCGATAGAGATACTTGTTCTCGAAGTAGATGACGGGGTTGTCGTCGCGGATGGCGGCTTTCAGCAGTCCCTTGGCGTCGTAGGACGTGGCCGGCGCCACCACCTTCAAGCCGGGCACGTGGGCGAACCAGGCCTCGGGATTCTGGGAGTGAAAGGGGCCGGCGCGCAATCCCCCGCCGGCCGGCGCGCGTACCACAATCGGCACCGGCGACCCCCAGCGGTAGTGGTTCGTCGCGGCGAAGTTCACCAACAGGTCAAAGGCGCAGGAGATGAAGTCGGCGAACTGCATCTCGGCCACGGGCCGCATGCCCATCAGCGCCGATCCGATGGCGGCGCCCACAATGGCCGACTCCGCCATTGGCATATCCAACACCCGCTTCGGCCCGAACCGCTCCTGAAAGCCCTTAGTGACTTTGAAGGCACCACCGTATGCTCCGATGTCTTCGCCCAGCAGGAATACGTTCTCGTCGCGCTCCATCTCCTCCCACAGCGCGTCGCTGATGGCTTGCAAGTAGGTGATTTCAGGCATTCGGTCCCTCCAATTTCAGTGTACAGTAAACAGTTTGACTGACTGATCACTGTTTACCGTTTACTGTTCACTGATCACTAATCACTGTTCACTTGCTGTTCCCAGTAGCATCCGGGTTCGTGATAAACGCCCTTCTCCAAGTCGGCGGGATCGGGCATGGGGCTCTCTTCAGCGAAGGCTTGGGCCTCTTCCAGAGTATCGCGGACACGGCTCTCGATCTCCTGCCGGCGCTCCTCGGTGAGAACCTCGCGTTCGATGAGTGCGTTTTCGTACTGCGCGACGGGGTCTTTCTTCTCCCACTCCGCCAACAGCTCGTCGGGGACGTACTCGGCGTTGTCGTGGAAGGCGTGGCCCAGCATGCGCATGGTCTTGCACTCGATGAGGGTGGGACCACCGCCGGCCCGCGCTCGATCGACGGCTGCTTTCGTCGCCTCGTAGACTTCAAGCACATCGTTACCGTCGACTATGATGCCGGGGAACCCGTAGCCGGCTGCCCGATCGGCGATGTCTTCGATGGCGAACTGCCGAGAGGTCGGTGTCGAGTAGGCGTATTGGTTGTTCTCGCAGATGAAGACCACTGGCAGCTTGAACACGCCGGCGAAGTTCAGCCCCTCGTGGAACTTCCCCGTACTTGTGGCACCGTCACCAAACCACGTCATGGCGACCCTCCCCTCATCACGCAGCCAGAAGGACAGCCCGACGCCGACGGTGACCGGCAGCGAGGCGGGCAGCATACTGACGAAGCCGATGATGCCGTGGCTGAGATCGCCGAGGCCGTGCATGTTGCTATCTCGGCCGCGCGAGGTGCCCGTCACTTTGCCCAGGTGTTGGGCCATGATCTCGCGCGCCGGCAGCCCCCGCACCAGATACGCCCCCAAATCGCGGTGCATCGGCGCCACGATGTCGTCGTCTTCCAGCGCGCCGGCCGCGCCGACGGAGATGGCCTCGTGCCCGCGCTCGGAAAACGCAGCGCCCAGGATCTTGCCCTGGTTGTACAGCAGCGTGATGCGCTCATCGATGGCGCGCGTCAACCTCATCCAGTAGTAGATGTCCAACAGTTGTTCGTCAGTCAGGTTCATGGAGACTCCTTACATCGGCTATTTGTTTCGGTCTTCCCAGGCCGGCACCTCCTCATCGACACAGTGCAAGAATGTAAACACACTCGTCGGGCCGGCGTTCCGAAAGCGCTTTGCCAGCTCCTTGCGGCGCTGGGGGTAGGTCCAGTCGTCCATCGAGCGCAAGTAGGCGTGGAGCGAGCCGTGCTCGTCGATGATGCGCCGGCATTCGCGGGCGTTCGCGATAGTGGCTTCGATCTTACGCGCGTTGCGCACAATGCCCTCGTTGCTCAGCAGCCGATCTACGTCGCGTTCGTCGTAGCCGGCCACCGTGTCGACGTCAAAATAATCGAAGGCTTTCTGGAACTCGGGCCACTTGTTGTTGACGACTTGCCAACTGAAGCCGACCTGGAAGACGGCCTTCGTCAGTTGTTCAAAGTAGCCGTTGTCGCCGGCTGGCTTATCGCGGGGTGGAATTTCGTAGCTTGGCATGGTGAACTCCTGTTGCGCAAGCGATCCCAGTCAATCCACTCGATTGGTTCGACAATAGCGGTAACATCCTCAAGGTCGCCGGCATCACTGAGGCGATATCGGATCATTACAACAACGATAAACGAACTTCGTGCTTGCAAGAAGGCTTCAAGTAGGCGTTCAGCCACCCTTGCGAAGGTTGGGGATAGCCTTGGCAACAGGCCGGTTTTCGACTGGCGAGAGGCCTTTCAACCCGAATGCAATTGGCAAACCTTCGCAAGGGTCCCCAGTACCTGAACGGTTACGGCTCGCAGCTCATCGTAGATATTCATGGGATGCCCTGCTACAGCAACCCAGGCTGTGCTTGATCAATTCGCTTGGTAGCGAGGCGAACATGTTCTTCGTTCATCTCGAAGCCGATGTAGTGCCGGCCTAACCGCAGAGCAACCACCGCTGTCGTACCAGAGCCAATGAACCGAATGCGCGAGATAGGGCATCATTTGAAAGCCGAACAGAACCTGACAACTGATGACATCAAGTGGCTGGTGATCATCGCCAAAGCGATCCCTTCGACCCCAAAGCGGTGCATCAATTCTGCTGGTTCCACATCAATTGCCTTAAGTGAAACGACTATATCGGCGCGACGGTCCATCGCGCGAAACGAGCTTACGAAAAGGCGGTCAAGGACTTGGCCGCCTTTGACAAGAAACATACGGGGCCTCTATCAGACGCAGAGCACAGGCAACGCCAAGACCTCGTGGCTGAACGAGACCAGCTCCACCGTCACTGGCAAGGCGCGCAACGCTTCCAACGCCTGCTGATGCGCCTCCTGTGGTCGCCCACGCTCGATGTGGCTACCAGACGTCTGGACCAACTCATTCGCGTAGCGGCGCAAGCGAGCAACCCCCACGTCCAGAAGATGGGCGCGTTCTTGGACCAACATCGTGCTGGCTTGTTGGTCTTCTATGCCTGTCTGGAGAGCGGTCAGCATCGGCTGCAACGACTGTCGCGTTCGCAACAGACGTGGGTCTCCCTGACCAAACGCTGGGCCGTGCCTCTCACCTCCAATGCCGCCGAACACGTCTTCCGTTGCTTGCGCCGTTACACTCACCAGATGGACCACTTCGGCACGGAAGCTGCTACCTGTCGTTTCTTTGACCTGTTCGCCTTCTACCACAATATGCGTGTCTTGCGGGCTGGCAAACGCGCTGGTTGTTCACTCCTTGCTGCAGCGCATACGGACGTGAAGAAGCTCTTTGGCACGGATGACGCTTAGCTTATACCATCCTCGGTTTCCCGCCGGCTTCTCACACCTTCCAGGCAACGAAAAGTGTCCAATCAGTTGCAGCGTAGGGAGGTGTGTGGAAGCCGCCCTGTGAACACTACCGAATCGATCTACATGTAGAACGAAATGGTATTTCGTTCAGATCGATTAGCCAAATCGATCTACATGTAGAACGGAATGGCGTTTCGCTTGATCGATTAACCAAATCGATCTACATGTAGAACGAAATGGTATTTCGTTCAGATCGATTAGCCAAATCGATCTACATGTAGAACGAAATGGTATTTCGTTCAGATC
>JAANWY010000109.1 GCA_018263655.1 Anaerolineales bacterium
TGTCGACGACGGCGAGCCGAAAGCTCGGCTTGAAATTGGTGGGCGCGGCGCCGTGCGTACCGCCGTGGTAACTGTTCAGGGAGTGGGACCCTTGCGAAGGTTTGCCAATCGCATTCGGGTTGAAAGGCTCCTCGCCAGTCGAAAATCGGCCTCTTGCCAAGGCTCCTCCCAACCTTCGCAAGGGTAGCTGAACGCTTACCCGCCGTGTTCTAGGCCATGTGGTACAGCATCCAGTAGACAATCCAGCCGGTGACGGCGACGTACAGCCACGTGGGCAGCGTGAGCCGCGCGATCCGGCGATGCCGGCCGAAGTCCCGATTGAACGCCCGGTACAGCGTTACCAGCGCCATCGGCCCCACCAAGACCGCCAACACTGAATGTGACCCCAGAATCCCCAGGTAGACGATCCGCCCCCATCCACTGCCGGCGAACAACTTCCCACCAAACAACACAGTGCGAGTAACATAAACGATCAGAAACAGCGCTGCGAAGAGGGTCGCCGCGATCATGGACCGTTTGTGGTGCTTGATGTGGCGTCGCACCCGAATGAAATAGAAGCCCACCAATAGACACACGCCACTGATGAGGATTAAGCTGGCGTTCAGAACTGGAAGTACCACCTCTAGTCTGTCCATGGCCCAATTTTAGAACGTGTCGCTGCCCCGGTCAAGGGTGGGCTGGCGGATTTCTGACCGAGGTTTGACCGAGGTTTGACGCTATTCGGACCTGGCATGAGTATACTCAAGGTATCGTCGATGTCTGCCGGCAAGCTATGTGGTGCTGTCAGCAACGGGACGAATGATCGCCGAGGGTCTCCTGACCGAGGCGGAGGGGGCATCGGGGCCGCGGGCGGCTTGGGGGGCCTCGCTCGACTCCATCAAGATGCTTTTCGGGTCTACTCAGGTGGCATCCAGCAGTTGGATGAGACCAAGAAGTAGATTAAGTGCAGCGCCCAGCCCCGACGCGAGCAGCCACCACTGGCGGGGAATGCCAAAGATTTCGTCGACCGATATCTGAAAGTTGTGTGACCAGACGGCTTCGTTGTCGGTTCGCACGGTGCCGGTCATGTCGCCGCCGGCGTTCAACAGCTCGAATTCACCACTGCTAAAGACATCCAGACCGAAGACATAGTCGCCGGATGCGGCCGGAGAGAAAAGCCACTCCCACGTCATAGGTTCGTCAGTCTCCAGCACTTTGGAGAGGGTTTGGTTTTCCTGTTGCGGGTGCGAGCGTGGTGTGATGTGCGAGCCGGTTAGCTCGGCTGATAGCCAACGCTCCACCAACTTGGCTGTCTGATCGGCCGGCAGCCGAGGTGGCTCCGGTGTTGGCAAGGTGACTGACTGCAGTTCGGTGGACTTCGCCACATCGGGAAGCAAGCTGGCCCCCGCCACCTGTGCGGTCTGTGGCAGTTCAATGGAGAGTTGGATCCACTGGGATTTGCGGTTGTAGATCTCGGATGGATAAGTGAGGTTCATCACCACGTCGACGGGTTCGCCGATGGCCGCCGGCGTGGGTGGGGGTGAGGACGTCGGCGGAAGTGGGGGCGTCGGCACTAGTACCGGGTTAGTTCGCTCCGCCGTACAGATGATGAGGATCTGACTGGCCGTTAGGTCGGCCGTGTACAGGTCGTTCGCCAGGGCGATTCTTATCTCCGTTGTGCCGAAGCGGCGAGCCAGGTCGCGTAGGCTATCGCCGGCCTGAACCTGGTATCGCTGGCATTGCATCGCGCCGGACGGGGTGCTGGTTGGCGTGCGGCCAGGGGGCGGTGTAGGTATAGCTGGGCCTGGCGTGGATGTGGGGGCGGGTTCGGCGGCGACTTGGAGCTTGGCGTGCCGGCGAACCACCGTCGGGTCGACAAAGTTGGGTAGTATCGATAGAGCAACTACCAGCACCCCCAGCACTACGGCGATGACGATGTATCGGTTTGGCGAACGGGCGAAGTTGTCTCGGTGTTGCATCGCGGCCTCCCACGCATTATGGTATCCGTTCATGCCTGCGTAAGCGGTTCGACATAAGTATACCACGAAAATTCGGGTTGTCCAATAAGTGATGCATCAGATCACAGGTGTTCAGCGGAGAAGGAGTTGGAAATGATCAAGAAAATCCTGGTTCCGCTTGATAGGTCTGAACTGGCGGCTCAGGCATTGCCATATGCTAAGCTGCAGTCCGTCAAGTTTGGAGCTGAGATCATGTTGCTGTGGGTTACCGAACCACTGCCGGCCGCCGTCGAAGCGAACAGAGCAGCCGCGGAACTCCACGAAGTTGAAGCGCGCGCTGAGTCCTATCTGGAGGATGTCGCCAAGACACTGTCGGGCGAGGGGTTCTGTGTCGAGTATTGCACGTGCTCGGGGATGCCGGCCGACAGCATCATCACCTTTGCTGATACCGAGAACATTGACCTCATTGTCATGTCCACACATGGCCGGAGCGGCCTTGGCCGGTGGGTGTATGGCAGTGTGGCGGACAAGGTGCTACGGGCCGCTGATGTACCTGTCCTCTTGATCCGCGCCACCGAGGAAGCCGCGGCTGCTGCCCGCCCGGCGTGCAAACGGCTCCTGGTGCCACTCGATGGATCGGAGCTTGCAGAGCAGGCCTTGCCGTACGCAGAACTGTTGGCCCACGCCTTTGGCGCCGAGGTGATCTTGCTCCAGGTGCCAACGTTGCCCCCCTATGTCTCGTTGGGGCCGGATGCCACAATGCTAGTCCCCTCGCTGTTAAGTGACGCCTATGCGGAAGCCGACGCGTACCTTGCCAACGTTGAGCGTCGCTTGAGAGCGAAGGGGTTATCAGTCCACAAGGCGGCCGTAGAGCCCGGCGCCGTGGCGGAGACGATCATCGACTACACTCACGAGGCTGGTGTCGATTACATCGTGATGAGCACGCACGGGCGGAGTGGACTCAGGCGCTGGGTCTACGGCAGTGTTGCAGATCGCGTCCTCCGGGGTGCGGATGCGCCGGTCTTGCTTGTTCGTGCACCCCGCGAGGAATTGTCAATGACCCGTGAACAGTAGTCAGTAGTCAGTAGACGGGAAATCCCGGTAGACGCAGGGGACCGCGAATTGGACCAGTTTCTGACCTTACAATGACGCGGATTGGACTCAGTGATGGTAGACTGGATGGTGCAGTCCTTTCGTAGGGACCGATTCATTGCCGCGTGATGTGGTGCAAGCAGGAGGCACAATGGCGGATCATACCATCGCAGAGCAGTTGGAGGCACTCCAGGCGAAAATCCGAGAGCGTGCTCTACGCCTGTGTGATCTCGAGATCATCATCTACGATTATGATCAAGAGCGGCAGCGCCTGCTTGAAGAGCTGATCGAACTCAAGGAGCAGTATTGGGATCTCGTAGGAGCGCGGTTGAGCGAGTACGACGACTGACGACACCCCCCTACGCACCCGGCAGGTCCAGTTTGAACCCGTATCCCCGTACCACGGCGACGTATTGATGACGTTCGTCTATTTCGGATAGCCGGCCCCGCAGCCGCCGTACCAGGGCATCTATGGCGGCGTCTGAAACGCCTTCGCGGGCCGCATCCGGCCACACTGCCGCCGTAATCTCATCTCGTGAATAGGCTCGACCCGGTTCTCCAGCGAGTAGGGCTAGAAGCGCAAACTGAGCCGGCGACAATGGCGGCTCAAGTTCCCGACTCTGTATCCACACCATCCGCCGGTCGCGGTCGAGGCGGATCGGTTCCGCCGGGCCGGCGCCCCGGGAGGGGGCGGTGGCGCCAGAAGCAACGAAGGTGAAGTCGAAGCTCGGTGGGATGTGGATGCGATCTCCGTCTTGTAGGGGTTCAGCCTCGATGATGCGGCGGCCGTTCAGGAGCGTGCCGTTCTTGCTGCCGCAGTCTTCAATTAGATAGCGGCCGGCTTCTCGTCGTATCTCAGCATGATGGCGAGATACCTCCCGCGCGTCCAGCACGATGTCGCTGGGCACCCAGCGGCCGATCGTTGTGACTGCTTGGTCCAATTCCTGCTGGTCCGTTCTCCCCGAACCTTCCTTGCGTACTAGAGCTGCTCTCTGCTCCACGGCCTTTCTCTCCTCCTACGAACTTCATAACGGGAATTGCTGGGCATCATTCGTTGGGCGTCATTCGCTGGACGTCATTCGCTGGACGTCATTCGCTGGACGTCATTCGCTGGACGTCATTCGCTGGACGTCATCGGTCAGGGTGGTGCAGCTTATCTTTGTCTATCGTCGCGTCAATGATACCGCAACCCGTTGAAGGTTCCAAGTTGCAGGGTGAAGGCTAACTTGGTCGTATTTCAGACGTATCTTGACTGGGGGGTAGTTCCGTGCGATAATGGCCGCGTCAGGTTTGGGTTAGACCTTTGGTGAGGTAGACGCCGCATGTATTGCATGAAAGACGACATTGCCGATATTTTCATCAGCGAAGAGGCCATTCAAGACAAGGTCCGGGAGCTCGGGGCGGCAATCTCGCGGGACTACGCTAACCGTCCCCCCGTGTTGGTAGGGGTGTTGCGTGGCGTCGTCATCTTCATGGCAGACTTGCTGCGCACCATCGATATCCCGGTGGCCGTGGATTTCATGGCCATTTCCCGCTATGGTCCGACGCCTGAGTCGGGGGGTGTGGTTCGCTTGATCAAGGACTTGGAGGAGCCGATCGAAGGCCGGCACGTCCTCTTCGTCGAGGACATCGTGGACACTGGCCTGACGGCGAATTACTTGTTGCGCAACTTGCGTGGCCGGCAGCCGGCGAGCTTGGAAATGTGCGTTCTCTTCGACCGTCCCCGCCACCGCCTGATTGACACCGACATCGCCTACGTCGGCTTCGAAATCGGCGACGAGTTCATCGTCGGCTACGGTTTAGACTACGCCGAGCGCTACCGGAACCTGCCGTATGTGGGAATTCTGAAGCCAGAGATTTACCAGTCGTCGTAGGTGTTGGGGGGAACGTGCAATCCAATACCAACAGTTTCATCCATCGCAACGTTCCACGAGAGATTCTTCGCTCTGCTCTCCTCGACAGTGACGGCTACACGCTCTTGGTGGCATCGAACCGCCGCCGGCCCACGAAGAAGCGGCGCCGCTCCGCTCAGAATGACGTACGAAATCAAACTACGGTTCAACATACAGATACTGGACGACAAACTGGCCATCGTCCACACCCAGGAATTCCTTCAGCGTAAAGGGCTGCACAGGGCGGGTGAACTGGAACATGAACACATCCCAGAAGGACGGTGGCCGGCCATACTCGATGATGCGTGGCTCCCCTTCGATCCCGCCTAGGTCGGCGGCTAGCTCGATGGCGTCAGGTGTGTTGCCCAGCTCGTCGATTAGGCCCAATTCCAACGCCTGCCGGCCCGTATACACTCGACCATCAGCTAGCTCGCGCACCTCTGCGCGTGGCATATCTCGCCCCTCCGCAATCACACCGATGAACTGCTCATACGCTTCGTCGACGATCTCTTGCCACAGGGCCAACTCTTCTTCAGTCACTTCGCGGAAGGGGCTGAGTTCGTCCTTCAGTTCCCCTCGCTTGATGACGGTGACATCGATGCCTACCGTGTCGAGCAAGTCCTCCACGTGGGTGGCTGTGAGGATCACGCCGATCGAGCCGGTGAAGGTGGCCGGGTTGGCCATGATGCGGTCGGCGCCGGCGGCGATGTAGTAGCCACCGGAAGCAGCCAGCTCGCCCATGGAGACGACGACCGGCTTATCGATCTCATCGCGCAGCGCCTGATAGACTTCATCGGAGCCGACGACGCTGCCCCCGGGGCTGTTGATGCGCAGCAGAATCACTTTGACATCGAAGTCTTCCTGCGCGCGGCGTAACTGCTCGATAATGTGCCCGGAGTAGGCGGTGCCGCCGGCGGCAAAGGGGGCGAGGGGTGGGTTGCCACTCAAGATGGTGCCCTCGACGCGCACGACGCCGACCGCCGGCCCGGTCCCCGCGCCTGGGAAGCCGGCTGCCCCGGTGATCGGTTCCACATCCGGCAGCGCTGCAGCCAACAGGGCTGTGCCGCCGAAGAAGCAGACAGCGCACAGTAACACCACGCCGGCGGCGCCACCGACGCAGCCCAACAGAGCGTACGGCCAGCGTTGCGGTTGTGATTCGTTCATCGACAATCCTTTCTGGTATCATTTCAATATTCCGGGCTATGTAGGTCGAAATGGTATTTCGACCCGACGATTTACCAAATCGTCCTACATGTTCCCCCCATATATTGAGAAGACACTCCTTTCTGATCCTTCGCGCTGCTCAAGAGCAGATCAGGCGCAGGAACCGGCGCTTGCCGACTTGCAGGATCCGCTCACCGCCGGAGGATACTTCGGCGTGGATGTCGGTGATGCGCTCGTCGTCGAGACGGACGGCGCCCTGCTGGATCAGCCGGCGGGCCTGGCTCTTGCTGGGCGTGAGTTCGGTTTCAGCCATGATGTCTACGATCCTGACCGGTTCATCTACGCAGTATTCGGCCATGTCCTCGGGGAGTTTGCCCCGCTGGAAGACACGTTTGAAGTGCTGCTCGGCCTCCTGAGCCGCATCATTTCCGTGGAAAATCGATACAATCTCACGCCCCAGCTCCATCTTCACGTCTCGTGGATGTAGATCACCGCTCTCGAGGCCGGCCTTGATCTCCGCCACCTGCATTGGGCCGTAGCGCGTGACCAGTTCGAAGAACGGGACCATCACGTGGTCGGGGAGGCTCATCACTTTGCCGTACATGTCTTCCGGCGACAGCTCAATAGCGATGTGGTTGCCCAGGCTCTTGCTCATCTTCACCGTGCCATCGGTGCCGGGCAGGATGGGGACGATGACGGCTACTTGGGCGTTCTGGCCGAAGGCCTGCTGGAGCTTGCGGCCGGCGGTCACGATATTGAACAGTTGGTCCGTCCCGCCGATCTGTACGTCGGTCTCCTGGGCGACGGCGTCGTAGCCCTGCATCAGCGCGTAGAATAACTCGTGCATGAAGATGGGCTCGTTGGCGTCTTGGCGTTGAGCGAAGTTCTCGCGAGCCAGGAACTGCTGCACAGTGAAATTCGATGCCAGATTGATGACGTCAGCGAAAGACAGGGAGCTCAGCCAGTCGGCATTGTAGCGAATGCGTGTCTTGTCGCGGTTCAGGATCTTGAAGGCCTGGTCGGCGTAGGTCTGGGCATTAAGTTTGACCTCTTCAGGCGTCAACTGGGGCCGTGTCTTGTCCTTGTCACTGGGATCACCGATGAGGCTGGTGAAGTTACCGATGAGGAAGGTGCAGTCGTGACCCAGTTCCTGGAATTGACGCAGCTTCTGCATCGGCACAGTGTGACCCAGGTGGAGGTCTGTGGTGCTTGGATCGACTCCCAGGTAGACTTTGAGGGGCCGGCCGGCCTCTTCGGCTTCCTTGAGCCGCTCGCGCAGCGCCTGCTCCATGGCGTCGCGGAGCTCTTGGCTGCCGTATGTGGTTCCTTGCATTAAGATGGCAATCTGTTCGTCGATGGTTTTGGGCATATTGTTCCTCACTCGTCTGCGTGTGTATTCGTACCGTCATTAGTAACTGCTCAGGCTCCGCCTGGCTACCGTCCTCGTAGTTGAGGGATGCGGAAAGAAGGGGTCGGTGGGGGGCGGCCGCCCCCCACCGACCCCTTCTTTCCGGTCTCTATCTTGTGTAGGCACGAAGTGCCTGAGTAGTCACCTTTATTATACTAAATGAGCGACGCCTAGTCCATGGACA
>JAANWY010000011.1 GCA_018263655.1 Anaerolineales bacterium
CGGAAAAACGGGGTCAGTGGGGGGCGGCCGCCCCCCACTGACCCCGTTTTTCCGCATCTATTGGTGACCTCAAACCTCTAGACTCGGTAAATCGCAAAGTCCGTTCGTAGTGAGCGCGGATGCGCGCATCCGTCCGGAACGCAGTGGAGTGCCGTCGTGGTACCGTAGGACGCCGGGACGCCACTCCGGCTTCGCCTCCGTGGCTGACTACGAACCTAGATTGCAATTTACCGAGGCTAGGGAGTAGTGCTGCGCATTAGTAGCGGCAGGTACAATCGCGTCGGCACCACCGTTGTTGCCGCACGCTCAATCACGACCCCCGTGCCGTCGTTAATCTGGGCCACGTTCCTGGCCACGCCATGTGCAACGACGTGCGCACGATAGCTAACGGTCACGGGTTGATCTCTAGTAACCTGGCCCTCCCAAAGGATTTGCCGGCCATCCGTCGTCACCCGCCCCGACGACGCCGACAGGGAGCTCCCGATGACGTCGAGCTGGGCGGGCAGAGCGTCGCTCAAAGACATCAGATCGCCGTCGACGCTACCGGTGTTCCGCAGCGTGATCGTGTAGTGCAAGACGTCGCCCCGGTCGGCGCGCTCACTGTCGACGACCTTCTCCGACTTCGACAAGTCCGGTGCATCCACCCGGAGCTCCGCCGAACGCTGCAACCTCAGACCACTGTCGTCTTCGATCACGACGCGGTGGACCAGCGTGGTACCGTCCGGGATGGAGGGGGCCAACTCGATCCGGTAGACCATTTCGACCGTTTCGCCGGCCGGCACACTGGCTTCCCAGCGCATCACGCGGGCGATCGGATCGTAGGCGGCGCCCTTCAGGCTGCCGGCGACGTAGTCGGCTTGCAGCGGCACGTAGGCTCGGATCTGCGCTCGGTCCACGGGCACGTCCGTGTCATTCCGTAGGCGCACGGTCACGGTCAGCCGATCCGCCTCCGCAGCCACCGACCGATCGAACGTCACGGAGGACGCATGCAGTGGGCTCAGCCAATCTGTCACCCGCTCCATCACGATTTCGGCGACCGGGCGCGAGAAGGCCTCGAAAGGAAACGCAAAGAATATGGTCTTAAAAGCGCCCTCCTCAGGCTGGTACGAAACACCGGCGGGTTGGTGGTGGTCTCCGCGGAAGACGATTGACGCTCCCTCTACGGGTTCGATGGCGTCGCTGTGATTCGGGAACGGGTAGTCCAATTCGAACGGCCCAAGTCCGTCACCGATGGGGTTGCCGGCCTCGCCTGTTACGACCGTGCTGGTGATATCTTCGGTGTACGTGACAACGCCCAGGTAGTCGCGCGCGAAATCGTTGTACCCGCTCGTGTACAGGTAGTCCTGCGACGAGAAGAAGAGCCGGCCTCCGCTGTCCAGATATTCCCCCAACGCACTTTCCTGCTCAGACGTCAAGGTCCGGAACCAATCATAGCCAGTGAACCACATGACTATGGGGTATAAGTCGAGTGTGTCAGACGTCGGTGGCCCCAAAGCGTCACCTGGATTCCAGCCCACCGGCCAATCGTCGTAGCCGATGCCGAGGCCATCGAGCGCTGTCGCGTAGTGTGTTTCAACGTTGATCCAACGATCATCGTCAACCAGGAGGATGCCGGCCGGTGTCTTTGTCGTCAGCACCATTTCGTCCGATGCCGGTTCGTCGCTCAACTCGGAGCGCGACACAACTTGCAAGTTGACCTCATCAGCTGTGTGGCGCGGCGTGCCTGGCGGTACATCGACCTCTACCCCGACCGTGATGGCTTGACACGAGGCAATCTTCACACTCCCGGCAAGCGGTTGACCGAAATCGCCGGCCCACAGATCAGCTTCCCAGCCGCCGCCGTGCAGCGACAAATCGAACGTGTCGTCTCGCGTGCCTGTGTTGCGCACTGTCACTACGTGCCGGCCTGTATCGCCGGGCGGCACAATCTTTCGACTGGCGTGGCGATCTGTCTCTTGGTTGGCCCGGGGCTGTACGGCTGTCGAAGGGTCAGCCGCCAGCCTGACGCCCACCCTCGGCGCCGCGACCGTCAGCACCTGGATGGATTGGGCGAGGACTTCCGATCGTCTGGCCGATTCTTCGATGCCTTCGAAGCCGAAGCCCAGGTACACCACCCGATACGGTAGACATTGCCCGACAACCAGGCCGGCCGGCGACCCGTCTGGATCCCACTCAGGATCGCCGTAGTGAAAGGCAAGCTGCACATACTCATCGGCCAGCGGTGCGATCTCGTCGGGGAAGCGCTGATTGCGTGCGCTGTCGGCTCGCCCCAGCTTGATCTGCTGCCCTTGGAAAGGGGTGCCGTCCGCACCATACGCTTCCCGCGAGCCGGAATCGTCCTTCACGTAGACGGCGCGGATATGGCTCCGGTAGTAGGGGGCAAAGAAGTTGTGCGACCCACCACCGTCCCAATAGCCTACGTCCTGACCGGTCAATAACAGCCGTTTTGGTTCTTCAACGCTGCCGGCTTCGAGGTAGTTGGTGATCGCGCTGGAGGCGCCGATCAAGCCAGGCGCATCGCGCGGCGATGACCAGATCACGATGTCGTAAGGCGATAGATCTTTAGCGGTGGGTAGATCTGCCTCCACGTCCTTGATCCGCCAAGTGTCGTAGGTGTAGTTCAAATCGTCCAGAGCTGCGGTGAAGAAGCGGCTCTGGCTGCCATAGTACCAGGCGCCGCTGTCGACTAACAGAATCCCCGGCGCCGCTGCCAATGCGAAATCCTGTTTCGCCGTCTGATCCACCACAATGCTGACGCTCGATGCATGGCCGACCCGATGGCCTTCACTGACAACTTGCAGGTCATATTCCCCCGGCGGTAGAGGCACCGTGAAGCGACCGGTGTTTGGGTCCGTGCCGACTGTCGCCGGTGTATCGAGCACGTCGATCTGAGCTGCCAGCGGACCACCGGTCTCCTCATCTATTACCTGTCCGAACAGCACGCCGGCCGGCTGGAGCGCCAAATTGACATCTCGCGCCAACCGGGCATCTTGGCTGATCCGCACACCACTCACAGCGGTCGACTCGTACGCGAACGCCGAGATGGATAGTTCGTAGGGGCCAGGCGGCAGCGTAAGCTCGTAGCGGCCCTCGTCGCCCGNCGTCGTGTGGGCGAAAGCCTCACCGTCGCGACGAGCGACGGATACCCGGGCCCTGGCGATAGGTTGTCCATCGACGGCGCGGCTGATGCGGCCATGCAGGAATCCCACATTCATCACGCCGGCAACCGCGCGGTATGCGTTAACCAGTCCCCAGCCGGCGTCGCTGTTCGGCACAGGATTGCCAATGGGGGTCGCTGTGGATTCCAGAATCTCCTCGGCCTTCTCCATTTCGAGGTCCGGATCGGCTTGCAGCATAAGGGCGACGACGCCTGACACGTGCGGTGTCGCCATCGATGTGCCGTTCCAGGCCTGCCGCCCCCCGCCCGGGACGGCTGACCTCAAGACGGTGCCAGGAGCCACAAGCTCCGGTTTGGGTTCCCCCCAGGGGGAAGGCCCCCGGCTACTGAAGTCCGCGACTTCACCATCTTGATCGACGGCGCCCACGGCCAGCACTTCCGGGTAACTGGCCGGCGCGCCCAAGGATTCGCACTCCGGGCCANTGTTGCCGATGGCGAACACCGGAACGATGCCGGCTGCGCGTAGCAGAACAATGTCGTCGCGCAACGTCTCGTCACTCGGCACATCGTTACCCCACGAACCGTTGACGACATCCGGGGCGAGGGCCGGGTTGCCGGCTGGCGCCAAGATCCATTGGAATGCATCGTGAAGCCAACTATCGAAGGTGTGGCCCTGGTTGTGGAAAGCTTTCACCGCAATCCAGGTGGCGCCAGGGGCGACGCCGGCGCCTTTCCGTCCAACCATCGTGGCGGTAGTGTGTGTCCCGTGTCCGTGACCGTCGCCCGGGTACACATAGTCTTCGTCCGTTGCCGAGTACCAGTTGCCAACGTGAACGGGTAACTCCTTTTCGTCGTAGCCGCGATAGGCCGGCTGCAAGTCGGGGTGCAGCCAATCAACGCCGGTATCCATGCTGGCGACGACGACACCGCTGCCGTTGATGCCCAGGGCCTGCCAGGCCATGTGGGCCTGAATGCGTTCCACCCCCCACTCGAGGCCTTCGCCAGGGTTCGCGGTGTACGTTCCAGGCACCTGGTCCGGTTCGGGCAACCAGTGCTTGCGGTCGGCGCGAATTCGCTCGACGTCGGGCCGCGACGCCAGATCGATGAGCGTGCGGCTGTCTCCGGTGACTGCCAGACCGTTGAATATCCAGAACGGCTTGTACCCCAGGACGCGCCCCGCTGCCTCAGCTTTGGCGAGGTATGCGCGGATCGCTCGCTGAGAGCGCGCCGCTGTCTGCTGAAGCTGACGGACAATCGTGCGCCGGCGGTCCAGCTCGGGAAGCCCCTGCAGTGCGTCGAGGTCCAGGCCGGCTGACGCCCGAAGGTGCACCAAGAAGCGCTGCGGCTCCCCCCGCTCTTCCAACGCCGCCTTCAGCAGATCGGGGTCGATCTTGCGGAGCACTTCGGGCGGGACTGAAAACTGCAAATTGTGAATTGGCAATTGTGAATTGTGAATTTCGGATTTCGGAATTGCCTGACCAGTGTCTGCTTGGGCTATGCGGGCCCCAACGGCAAGGCTCGTGCTCAGCAGCAATATCGGGAGAAGTAGCGCTAAGACGACCTTGCTCTGTCTCCTCCGCTCCCTCTCTCCCCCTCTCCCCGTCACCCCATCACCTTTGCCCCCGTGCTCTCCGGCTCCCCGGCTCCGCTCCACAGATGGGCGGTTGTCGATGTGCGTCGCAGCCAGGGCCAGGCCGATGAAGAGCCAGAAGAGCGTCACGGCATGCGGAAAGTTGATGTTGACGAAATAGTGGTCGAAGATGCCACTGACCATGGCGCCGGCCAGTCCCGATCCGAGCCCTAAGACGATAGGGCGCACGCGAGGGTTGTCCATTGTTTGCCATTCACCCCACAAATGTAGGAACAAGAGAGTCATCATCAAGAGGAACACGGACAGTCCCACGAGCCCCATGTTCTCGGCTAGTAGAAGATACAGGCTGGAGACGCCCAGGTAGATGTCGATTGCCGGCACGCCGGCAAACCCGACGCCGAACCACGGATACCGCGCGATCAGGCGTAGGGCGTCGGAGTACTCGCCGAACCGCATCTTGGTGGCCAGATCCTGGCCCTGCACACCGGCGATGAAGTGACTGAGGTAGCCCTGGGTCTGAGGCAGGATCAAGAAAATGATGCCGGCAATTGCCATCCAGAGAAGAAGCCGGCGGTAGCGCAGCGCGGCGATGATCGACAGCGCAGAGACTAGACCTACCATGGCGCTGCGGGAAAACGTAAGCGTCAAGCAGACGCCCATCACCAACGCGACAGGCGCGATGAAGGTCTTCGGCAACAGCGGCTGAGGTGCGAAAAGCTGCGCCGCTGTGAGGGCCGTGACCAGCACCAGCAGCCCCCCAAATGCGTTCGGGTCCACTGAGGTACCGATGGCTCGCTCGGGCAGGCTCGGGTCGTCACGGATGTAGCGCAAGCCGACGTTGTACTCCACGTAACGCAGCGGGGACAGCAGCCTCAGCGCCAGGTCGTCCGGCAGAATGTACAAGAATACACCGCTGAGGGCCGCTGCGCCGCCGGCCAGAATCACGGCTTTCGTGACTAGCGTGAGCTGTTCCTCCGTCTGCAGGATGTTGGCCAACACGAGCGCGAAAACGAGGGCGAGTAGCAACTCGGCAAAGTGCCGCGCGATGCTCGGCGTCAACGTTGTGTGGCCGAGGCCGAGCACAAAAGCAAATACCGCCATCAGCATGAACGTGAGGATGGCCGGCGCGACGGACGGGAAGACGAGCCGGCGCTGCTGGCCGAGTGCCACACGCAGCCCCCAGACGGTGAGTGTCGCAAGCAGGGCGAGGTTCAGAAACGTGGGGTTGAAGCCAATGCCGAGGGGGACGGCCGCAAAGGGGAGCAAGATTACGACNCCGACGACTGACAGCAGGGCCAGCATCGGACTGCGCAACAGCGCGAGTCCGCCGACGATGCCCGCGGCCAGCGCCAGTGCGATGGGGGCTGTGGTAAATGTAACCAGCGCACCGCCGAAGAGGCCGGCTACGAGGCAGAGCGCCAATACCCACACCCGCTGCCACGATCCGATGATGAATCTACTAGCTATGCGTTCCATGTAGCATTTACCTTCTGCTGCTCAGGTTCAGTTGAGATCGCAGGGTCGAGGCGTGAAACGTGACGGGAACTCGCTCCGGGAGTTTCTTGTTGATCGTCTCTCGACCGCATCCGGTGCGGCAGCCCGCATTCTGTGCGGCAGCCCGCATTCTGTGCGGCAGATAGTAGCACAGACGCGCGCCGGCTGGCAAATGCGTTGTACCGATGTAAGCGTTCAGGGGGCAACCCATGGAGCATCCCTTCGACAGGCCCTTCGACAGGCCCTTCGACAGGCTCAGGACGCCGCTCAGGACGCCGCTCAGGACGCCGCCTGAGTAGACCGAGGCGAAGTCGAGGTCGTA
>JAANWY010000110.1 GCA_018263655.1 Anaerolineales bacterium
GGGGTCGGTGGGGGGCGGCCGCCCCCCACCGATCCCTTTTTTCCGCATTTTGCAGCTGTGAGGGCAGTAGCCGGCCCCGGCGCGGCGTCTTCGCCCTGCGCAGCCCCCGCCGGCCCAACCCGGTCGGCGTCACCGTGGTGGACTTAGTGACGATTGAGGAGAACGTGCTGCGGGTGTTGGATATCCCAACCCCCACAGCGCCCACGTCGCACCCGGAGGTGACGATCGGTTGGGTGAGGGAGGTGCGTCAACACGCTCACCAGGAAGCTCAGAGCTACCTGGAAGCCATACAGGACGACCTTTGTGAACAAGGGATTGAGACGCGGGTCCTGATGCGGGATCGGTCGCCGGCCGAGGACATCCTCGACGTCGCCGGCGCCGAGGATATTGACTCGATCGTCATGTCCACCCATGGGCGCAGCGGTCTGGGCCGTTGGGCCTTCGGCAGCGTCGTCGAGAAGGTGGCACGCCACAGGCCCTGCACCGTGCGGGTGCCGCCGGCAAGCCAGTGAACTGTAGCAAGAGATCACCCTCCATTTTCGCCAACATCACCCGTTTGGGGTGATGCGCTGTGGTCATCAGGCGCGGTATAATGAAGAGCAACCGGATGTAAGGTCGGTTCATTTTGCAGGAAGTGTAATCTTGTGCTGAGAGAAGCGAACGCAATGGCCACAGACGCTGTCCGTGTCGTCGTGATCAGCGAAAAAGCGAAAGAGCGCCAGCAATTGACGCAGTTGGTGGACAGCCTACCAGGTCTGCAAATCGTCGCAGAAGTGGATCTGGTCTGCCAAATGGGCCGGCAAGCTGGCAACGCCGACGCCGATTGTGTCGTGCTGGACATAGACCGCTATCCGCTGGCCGGCACCCTGGGCCTGGCACAAGCCAAAGCCACCTTTCCCGACGCCAGCATCCTCATCCTTGCTCGCGCGGTCCCGCCCCGCTTCCTGCAATACTTGAAAGCGTCGGGAGCAAGTTGCTGTATCGACAAAGACGACCCCGACATGCAGGCTCATCTCATCAATGGGTGCCAGCCCCTCATCGGAGTGCCGTCTGGCAGTGCCGCTGCATGCTACATAAGGAGCGGCTGGCGAGGGCCGTCGCCGATGTAACGCGAAACCGGCTTCCACCCCGTCCGTTTTTGCTGCTTGTCCCCTTTGATGTAAAATCATCCACGCAGTCCACCGAATAAAGAAAACAGCCGACGAACGACCATCGACCAACACGAACGGACCAACGTTGCAACGCTATTTTCAAAGGAGTGTCCATACCGGCGCTTCGCGCCGCTAAATCATCAATGAAAATGCGTTCGCATTGCGTCTTACGTCTTGCGTCGTTTGCCGTTTGACTACGGACTATGGACTTTGGACTACGGGCTATTTTCAAAAGATCGGACTCAGTTATGCAGCGCATACGACGTCGGACCGAGGACCTCGGCCTCTGGCCACGCATGGCGCTGGGCCTCAGTCTGGGCTTTTTGGTACTCTTTGCCGCAGTTTTAACGCTGAGTGAGTGGGCGCTGCGCGACAGTGCCAGGCGCATCCGGAACGAACGCCTGGTTATCGCCCAGATGGCGGCCGGCCAGATCGACAGAGTGCTCCAGCAAGCCGTGTCCGAACTGGAACAGGCGCGCGGCCTGGCCGACTTCGACCTCGCCGAGACGGACACTTCGGACGAGGCGCGCGCCCTCGCCACCACCCACAGCCGGATCGACACCTTCGCCTCAGGAGTCGCCTTCCTGGATGCCACGGGGCAGGTGGTTCTCACTCGGCCGCCGGCGCTGTACCCGCCCGGCGCGGACCTGTCCGATTTGCCGCACATCGCACGGGCCCTCGATGGCCGCGACGTCACCGTTTCCGCCCCTTTTCGCGACCCGCTGGCAGACCAACCCGTGGCGGCTGTCACCGTTCCCGTGTCCGATGGCGGCCGGTTGCTGGGGCTGCTCAGCAGCCTGGTGAATCTGCATGGACCGGCCATCACGGCACCACTCCAACAAGCGGCCACGCTGGGGCACACCGGCCACGCCGTGCTGGCCGATCACCAGGGCAGGGCACTGGCCTCTACCTTTGAATTGCCATTTCTCTCACCCGGGGAACACGCCTCCTTCTACCGGCGTGCGCTGGCCGGCGGGCAGCCCGTGGTAGATACGGTGCCTTTCGAGTTAGACCTTCCCGGTGAGGAGCCCCAGGGGCATCTGCACGTCATGGCCTTTGCCCCATTGAACATGGCGCCGTGGGGCGTGGCCGTAGGAGGCGATGTGGACGAGACCTTCGCCGGCGTGACGCGGTTACGGCGCGGATTGATGCTGTTGGGTGCGCTTGCGTTGGCCAGTGTTTGGGCGGCCGCGCTGTTCGGCACCCGACGTCTGGTGCGTCCGGTGCAGCGCCTGACCCGCGCCGCCCAGCGGATCGCCGGTGGGGACCTGGAGACACCGCTGCAGGCAACAGAAGGTGGCGAGATCGGCGCCATGGCCGAGGCTCTCGAACAGATGCGTCTGCTGCTACTCTCCAACATCCGGGAACTGGCCGACTTGAACGAGACGCTGGAAGCGCGGGTCGCGTCGCGAACCGAGGAACTGCGCCAGCAACAGGCGCTAACCCGGCAGCTTCTACAGCGGGCCATCACAGCCCAAGAAGGGGAACGGGCGCGCATTTCCCGGGAGCTACACGACGAGATTGGGCAGACGCTGACAGCGATTCAATTGGGCTTGGAGCGTCTGGCCAGGAAGTGGCCGGCTGAGGAGGCCGGCACACACGACTACCTCGATCGCCTTGGAACGCTGACCGAGCAGGCGCTGGGCGACTTGCGGAGCATTATCGCCGCTTTGCGGCCAGGCGTGCTGGACCAACTCGGCCTGGTGCCGGCCCTGGGCTGGGTGGCCGATCATACCCTGCGTCCTTTGGGCGTAAAGGTCACCATCGATGCCGACGATCTGCAGGGCCGGCTGCCGCCGGAGATCGAGACCATCCTTTTCCGCATCGCGCAGGAAGCCATGAGAAACGTGGCGCGTCACAGCCAGGCGAGCCACCTCGATATCTCTTTAGAACGCGGCAACGGCAAAGTGACGATGGAGCTGATCGACGACGGCCAGGGCTTTGACCCTGGCTTGATTAGGGCGGCGCGGGAGCACGGCCGTGGCTTGGGGCTGGCCGGCATGCAGGAGCGCGCATCGCTGGCCGGCGGCCAGGTCGAAATCCGCAGTGCTGTAGGCATGGGAACTTCGGTGCACGTCGTGATTCCCACGTCGGCTGCGGTCGACAAATCCCCCGAGAGTGGCGATTCGGGCTAAAGAGGAGATACCACCATGACAGACCGGATTCGGCTGATCGTCGTCGATGATCACACCATTGTGCGCGAAGGACTGATCTCACTGATCGAAGACGAGCCCGACCTGGCCGCCGTCGGGCAGGGCGGCACCGGCCGTGATGCCGTCACCCTGGCCCGCCAACATCGTCCGGACATCGCCTTACTGGACATCGCTATGCCCGACATGAACGGCCTGGAGGCGACGCGGGAGATTGCCGCCGAATTCCCCGAGCTGGATGTGCTCATTCTGACTGTGCACGAGGAAGAGGCATTCTTCTTCGAAGCGCTGCGAGCTGGCGCGGCCGGCTACGCCCTCAAGGGCAGCGGCAGCGACGAACTATTGGGCGCCATTCGGGCCGTCCACGAAGGCGGCGTGTATCTGCCGCCAGCACTGGCCGGCCGGCTGGTGCAAGACTACGTGAACTCCCAGGCGACTCCTGCGCCCGACGATTCCCTGACACCGCGCGAGCAAGAGGTCGCGACGCTCATCGCTCGGGGGCTGACGAACCGCGATATCGCCGAGGAGCGCACCCTGAGCATCAACACTGTGAAAACCCACCGCCGTCACATCTACCGCAAGCTGGACCTCCACAATCGCGCCGAACTGGTCGACTACGCCCTCCGCCACGGCCTCCTGACCCCGTAACCGCTCAAAAATCACCCCACTAGCCGCATAATCTCACCCAAATCGGGTGATGTGCCCTCTGTCCATGGCTGCTATAATGTCTTAGGCGGGTGGAAGACAACGATCCTGTTTCTCCCACTCTGCATTGACGCAGATCTCTCGGGAAGTCTGGCAATCCGTCGCAGAGGAGAGAAACCACTTCGCTGCTGAGAGGTCTCAACCCACATAATGACAAGAGGAGGATAAAGATGCTAGATTTTCCGCACAATCAATCGCGACTGATTATGGGTTTGGCCATCCTCGTGGCACTGGTACTGATCGCCAGCGGATGTCAGGGTGCGCAGCCTGGCACTCCGGCCCCACAGGCGGCAACGGAGGAAGCCACTGAGGAGCCCGCTGAGGAAGCCACGCACGAGGCCACAGCCGAGGCCACACACGAAGCTACGGAGGAAGCCACGCACGAAGCCTCTGAGGAGTTCGAAGACCTGGAGAACCCCTTCGCCGGCGACCCTGACGCCATCGCCGCCGGCCAGGAAATCTATCTCAACAACTGTGCGCTCTGCCACGGCGAGACAGGTATGGGCGATGGGCCAGCCGCACCAGGACTGCCCGAGGAACCGTCCAAGTTCGCCGACTGCGAGTGGCAGTCCCATGAACCTGATGGTGAACTGTTCCACGTCATCGTGAACGGCGAGCCGGAAGAGGGCATGCCGGCCTGGGGCGAGACACTCACTGAGGATCAGATCTGGCAAGTGCTGTCCTACGAACGCTCCTTCTGCCCGGACCTGGTGATAGAGGCAGAAGCCACCCACGAAGCCACTGCGGAAGCGACGCATGAAGCCACTGCGGAAGCGACCCATGAAGCCACAGCCGAGGCGACGCACGAGGCGACGGCAGAAGCCACGCACGAAGCCTCTGAGGAGTTCGAAGACCTGGAGAACCCCTTCGCCGGCGACCCTGACGCCATCGCCGCAGGCAAGGAGATTTATCAGGCGAACTGTGCGCTCTGCCACGGCGAGACAGGTATGGGCGATGGGCCGGCCGCACCCGGCTTGCCCGAGGAACCGTCCAAGTTCGCCGACTGCGAGATGATGGCCCAGATGGAAGAGGGCGAGCTGTTCCACGTCATCGTGAACGGTGAGCCAGAAGAAGGCATGCCGGCCTGGGGCGAGACCCTTACCGAAGACCGGATTTGGCAGGTGTTGAGTTACGAGCGCTCCTTCTGCGAGTAACGGGAGATCCCCCGCTGCTTGAGCGGAAAGACTGTACTTGGCGTCTCCAAGATGGGGAGGCGAACAGCTTCGCCTCCCCATCTTTATTATGCAGATAGGACCCTGCGTGTTCGTTCTTTGAGGAGAAGGCCGTGAAGGCAAGACAAATGCTCCTGTTGCCGGGGGTGGTGGCCATTGTTCTCATGGCTACCGCCTGTACCGCTCCCGTGCCGACATCCATACCCCCGGCCACCGCTACGCCCACCCCTACGGTAACCTCAGCGCCAACGAAAACGTTGTCGCAGCCCACCCCGGCCAATCCACAGCCGCACATCCAGCTTGATCTCGCGGCCGGTGGCTTTACGCGCCCTCTGGAGCTGACTCACGCCGGCGACGGAAGCGGTCGTCTCTTCATCCTCGAAAAATATGGCACCGTGCGCATCATACAGGACGGCGAGGTGTTACCGACGCCCTTTCTCGACATCCGTCATCGCGTGAGCCGGCGATCTGAACTGGGCCTGCTCGGCCTGGCCTTCGACCCGGACTACCCTGTCAACGGCTACTTCTACGTCTACTACACCAACCACGCCGAGCAGTCGATGATCGTGCGCTTCCAGGTCAGTCCCGACGATCCCAACGTGGCCGACGTCGAAAGCGAGACGTTCCTGTTCATGGTGAAGCAACCGACCGGCAACCACAATGGCGGGCAACTGGCATTCGGCCCGGACGGCCATCTCTATATCGGGCTTGGCGATGGAGGTGATAAGACACAGAATCAGAACGGCCAGGACCAGACCACGTTGCTCGGCAAGCTGCTGCGCATTGACGTGTCGGATCAGGACCCGAATGACGGTCTGCCCTACGATATCCCACCCGACAATCCGTTTGTTGGCGACCCTGAAGCGAGAGATGAGATCTGGGCGTACGGCCTGCGCAATCCGTGGCGCTTCTCCTTCGACCGCTTCACGGATGACCTGTACATCGCCGATGTGGGCCAATATGACTACGAAGAGGTGAACTTCCAGCCGGCTTCCAGTCAGGGTGGCCAGAACTACGGCTGGGACATCATGGAAGGGCGTCACTGCTACCATCCGCCGGAGGACTGTGATCAGACAGGGCTAACGCTTCCGGTCGTGGAGTACACTCACGATGAGGGCAGCGCTGTGATCGGAGGCTACGTGTATCGGGGCCAGGCCATTCCGGCGCTGTGGGGCACTTACGTATTCGGCGACTTTGGCACCGGACGAATCTGGGGGACGTGGAAAGATCGCGGCTGGGAGACTGTGGAGTTCCTGGACACAGTTCTCGCCATCTCGGCCCTTGGTGAAGACGAAGCCGGCGAATTGTATGTTCTGGACTACTATCGCGGCGCTTTGTATCGGATCATCTCTGCCGTTGATGAGAAGTGAGATACATGATGTCGAAACCGATCCGCGTCGTGGTGGTCAGCACTGAGCGAGCGCACCTGCAACTGCTCCTCTTAGCCCAAAGATGGTTTCACCGCCGTGAACTTAACGCTCGCCACTTTTCCTTCCACGAGAACACGGTCTTCTTGGCCAGGTGGCGGAACGAACTCTTCGCCTGGACAGCAAGCCATTGCTTCCAGTTCTTCGGAGGTAAGGATATGGCGTGCCACCATCTGGATGTCAGCAAAGCCGGCTTTTCTCACAATCTGCCAGTAGCTCGCTTCGGATACAGCCCCGCCCAAACATCCGGCCCAGGTCGACTGAAATCGCGCACGGAGTTCAGGATTGATCCCCTCGGTGAAGACAATATCTGAGATGGCGAGCCTTCCTCCAGACTTCAGGATACGAAAGGCTTCGTCATACACCGCGTCCTTGTCGGGGCACAGGTTAATGACGCAGTTGGATATCACGACATCCGCGAAGCTGCTTGGCAGTTGCGAGTCGGCCATATCCGCGACACGGAGTTCAATGTTCCTGTCTTGCAAGCCGGCCTCAGCCACAGTCTGCCTTGCCCGTTCAATCATTGGGGGAGCGAAATCTATCCCGATGACTCTGCCTTCTTCCCCGAGTTTGTGGGCGGCCAGCGTGACGTCTATTCCACCGCCGCAACCGAAATCCACGACCACTTCACCGGGCTGAAGGTTCGCGAAGCCGGTGGGGTTGCCGCAGCCTCGTGAGAGGTCATGTGCAACCTCTGGGACTAAAGACAGTTCCTCTTGGCTGTAAAGCCCTTGGTCAACCGCGTAGCCCGAACTGGGCTGTCTCTTGCTTGGTCAACAGGACTCTTTGTTGCCGCCTGTTTCAGCGAATGTGCCGTAGCGAGTCTTCACAGTCTGCTTGATCTCGTCAGTTATCATCTGTCGCACCTCTCTTGCCTCCTCCGGCAACGCCAGGCGAGCCGTTTAATATGTTTGCCAAACCAGAACGAACAGAATACAGCGGAGACGCCTCAGGCTTATCGGGATGGTTCATGCAGGTGTGAAAGGGACAGAGTTATTTGAAAACGGCCCCGCTGGCCTTCGTCTGCCGGGAAAGTCGGATAGCCTCAAACAAAGACGAAAAAGGGGCTTTTGGCGGGCAGA
>JAANWY010000111.1 GCA_018263655.1 Anaerolineales bacterium
GGACGCTGATCCTCGTGGAGCCGGGCGCGAAGGTGCACTACATCGAGGGGTGTACGGCCCCAATGTGGTCGACGAACGCACACCAACACAAAAGGGGCAGCGTCGCTGCCCCTTTTGTCACGCCATGCCCGAGCTCTGATTAGCCGACCGAGCCTTCCATCTCCAACTGGAGGAGGCGGTTCATTTCAACCGCATACTCCAGTGGAAGCTCCTTGGTGAAAGGCTCCATGAAGCCCTGCACCACCATGCTGATGGCTTCGCTCTCGTTCAAGCCTCGGCTCATCAAGTAGAACAACTGCTCTTCGCCAATCTTGCCAACCGTGGCCTCGTGGGCCAGGGTGACGTCCTCTTCATCCACCTCGATGTAGGGGATGGTGTCGCTGCGGCTCTCGTCGTCCAGGATCAATGCGTCGCAGATCACGCTGACGGCCGAATTCTTCGCCCCCTTGTTCACCTTGGCGAGGCCCCGGTACGTTGAGCGGCCGCCATGGTGGCTGATGGACTTGCTGGTGATGGTGCTACTTGTCTCTGGGGCCAAGTGGACCATCTTGGCGCCGGCATCCTGGTGCTGTCCTTTGCCAGACAACGCAATGCTCAAGACTTCGCCCCTGGCCTTCGGCCCCATCAAGAACACACTGGGGTACTTCATAGTCAACTTGGAGCCCATGTTACCGTCCACCCATTCCACGGTGGCTCCCTCATACGCGTACGCTCGCTTCGTAACCAGGTTGTAAATATTGTTCGCCCAATTCTGGATCGTTGTGTACCGACACGTAGCGTGCTCCTTAACAATGATCTCCACCACCGCGCTGTGCAAGCTGTTCGTCGACCACATTGGGGCCGTACACCCCTCGATGTAGTGCACCTTCGCGCCCGGCTCCACGAGGATCAGCGTCCGCTCGAACTGGCCCATATTCTCAGCGTTGATGCGGAAGTAAGCCTGCAGTGGGATCTCGATCTCGACCCCTTCCGGCACATAGATGAAGGATCCACCGCTCCACACCGCGGTGTTCAGCGCCGCGTATTTGTTGTCGCTAGCTGGGATCACCGTCCCAAAATACTGCTCGAAGAGCTCTGGGTGCTCCTGGAGACCGGTATCAGTATCCAAGAAGACGACACCTTGCTCCTTCCACCGCTTGTGCAGGTTGTGATACACGACCTCAGACTCGTACTGCGCCCCGACGCCGGCCAAGAACTTTCGCTCAGCTTCAGGGATACCCAGCTTGTCGAAGGTGTTCCGGATGTACTCCGGCACATCGTCCCAGTCAGTGCTCTTCTTGTCATCCGGTCGGACGTAGTAGTAGATATCCTGGTCGTCCAGCTCCGACAGATCACCGCCCCACGTGGGCACCGGCTTCTTGTTGTAGATTTTCAACGCCTGCAGCCGGCGTTCCAGCATCCACTCGGGCTCGCCCTTCATCGCCGAAAGCTCGCGAACAACTTTCTCACTTAGCCCCTTCTCACTCTTGAAGGTATAGTTCTCCGGGTCACGAAACCCGTATTTTTCTATTTCAAAATCGATTACGTTAGATTGCGTCGCAGTCTGCGTCTCCATCAATGAACCTCCCCAAAACTCCAGTCACTGATTCCCACTTCCAGCCTACAAACTATTATATCACAGCCGAGCCGCATTGTCAATTTATATGATAAATATCATAAAAACCATGTAACTACCTTGACAATGTTAAATTCGGTTCAGAAACAGCCTTTTGCTCGCCGAAGGTCTCCTGACCGAGGCGAATGGGGCCCTTCGTCAGGCTCAGGACGCCGCTCGGTCAGGAGACCTTCGCCCAGCACGCCAGGCAACTTAACATTGTCAAGGTAGTTACGTTTGTTAAAAGGTCAAGGAGAATGGAAAAGATTCACCCATCTGAAATCACACCCGAACACGTCTACATGTCTCGACGCCGGTTCATGAGAGGGGTCGGGGCGGTGGTTGCCGGCTCCCTGCTCAGCGCCTGCGGTGTCCCACAAGTAGGATCGCCCACGGAGACACCGGCCACACCTGACCCAACATCAGAACCGAAGGTGAAGGCGACTGCGGACGAACTGGGAGACCCCTTAACCTCCTTCAAAGCCGTCACCAACTACAACAACTTCTATGAGTTCACGACCAACAAGGAGCGCGTCGCTCGTCTAGCGGAAGATTTCATCACCTCACCCTGGACCGTGGAAGTTGGTGGCTTGGTTCACAAACCAAGGACCTTCGACATTGACGACTTGCGCCAGTTCCCCCAAGAAGAACGCATCTACCGGCTGCGCTGTGTGGAAGCCTGGTCGATGGTCATTCCGTGGGTCGGCTTCCCGCTCTCAGAACTGCTTAAGGACGTGGAGCCAACCTCGAAAGCGAAGTTTGTCCGCTTCGAAACGCTCTTCGATCCGGACCAGATGCCTGGCCAGAAGAACAGCACGTTCGACTGGCCCTATGTCGAAGGCCTGCGTCTCGACGAGGCTATGCATGACCTGACCCTAATGGCGACCGGTCTCTACGGCAAATCGTTGCTATCCCAGAATGGCGCGCCCGTGCGACTGGTTGTACCCTGGAAGTATGGATTCAAGAGTATCAAGTCTATCGTGAAGATCGACCTCGTCGAGGAGATGCCAATGTCGCTGTGGATGGCGGCGGCTCCGCAGGAATACGGCTTCTATGCTAACGTGAACCCGAGCGTGTCACACCCGCGATGGTCCCAGACCAGCGAACGCCGCATCGGTGAGTCAGGCCGGCGGGAAACCTTGATGTTCAACGGCTACGGCGAGGAAGTCGCCGGACTTTACGCCGGCATGGACCTGAAGAAGAACTTCTGATGCTGCAACGCCGGCTTCAGTTCACGAGGCTTCAGATTGTGACCCACATCGGCGGCCTGTTCACGCTGGCCTGGCTGATCTGGGACTATGTGAACGACAATCTGACCGTAAACCCAATACAGGACATCACATTCCGAACCGGGAAATACGCCTTAGTGCTGCTGATACTGTCGCTGGCTTGCACGCCCATCTCTACAGTGTTCGGATTCCGCCGAGTGCTGCGCCTGCGTCGTGCCCTGGGGCTCTACGCCTTCATGTATGTGAGCGTGCACTTTCTGATCTTCGTCGGACTGGACTATCGGTTCGACTGGGCCTTGCTCCAGGGCGCGATCTTCGAGAAGCGGTACGCGCTCGTCGGGTTCGCCGCGTTCTTGATTCTGCTGCCGCTGGCCATCACCTCCACCCAGGGCTGGATGAGGCGTCTGCGGCGGAACTGGAAACGACTGCACCGGATGGTGTACGTGGCGGCGCTGCTGGCCATCGTGCACTACGTGTGGTTGGTGAAAGCCGACATCCGGAAGCCGTTGGCATACGGCAGTGTGGTAGTTGTCCTCCTAATTCTGCGTGCCCCGCCGGTCCGGGCTGCGGCCATCAGTCTCCGGCGCCGGCTCAGAGAAAAATGGGATACGAAGACCACCGGCAGCAAATCCCTCGCCCAGGTCAACGCTGCTCTCCGCCGGCGCCATGAACCGTAGCGTGGATGCAAACGCTCCCAGAACACTGACGATCATTCCTGCTTACAACGAGGCCTTGCACGTGGCCCAAGTCGTCCAGGGCTCGCGCGCACATCTGCCAGTCCTCGTGGTAGACGACGGCTCAATGGACGACACAGCCGCTCGCGCAGAAGCAGCCGGCGCGACCGTACTGCGCCGGCACCCCAATCGAGGGAAGGGCGCTGCACTGCGCGCCGGCTTTCGTTGGGCGCTCGACGAGGGCTACGAGGCTGTCCTGACCCTCGACGCCGATGGCCAACACGACCCGAGCGAGATCCCCAAGTTTCTTCGCGCTCAGACTGTGCGTCCAGCGGACCTAACCATCGGTGCCCGGGATTTCGGCGAGATGCCCCTGGTGCGGCGCATAGCCAACACCCTCGGGCGAGCGGCCTTTTCATGGGCCATTGGCCAGCCTATTCGCGACAATCAGTCGGGCTATCGGCTGATCAGCCGCCGCCTGCTTGAGGCAGTGCTGGATAGCCGCGAGCACGGCTTCGAGTTCGAGGTGGAGATGATTGTCACCTGCGTGCAGCGCGGCCTCACACTGGGCTGGGTCCCTATCCGCACCATCTATGCCGGCGAGGGTACCCACATCGCTCCGGTGCGTCACACGTACAATTTCTTTCGAGTGGTGTGGGAGACGCGGCGGCTCAGGCAGAAGAAGGTCTCTCCACCGGACATCAGCGCCCCCCCATCCCCGCCAGCGTGATACCCTGAATAAACTGCTTCTGGGCAGCGACGTAGACGACCAACACCGGTATTAGCGCAATCACCGCGCCCGCCATCAGCAGATGCCACTGCACGTTGAACTGCCCCTGAAAGGCGCTGAGCCCCACGGGCAGTGTGCGCATCTCCAGCGAATTCGTGATCACCAGCGGCCACAGGAAATCGTTCCACGAGGCCAGAAAGGTGAAAATAGAGAGAGCCGCCAGGGCCGGCCGGCTGAGGGGCATGATGATCTGCCACCAAATGCGAAATGAAGACGCGCCATCGATGCGGGCGGCTTCGTCCAATTCCAGCGGGATACCCCGGAAGTACTGGCGTAACAAGAAGGTGCTGAACGCCGAGAAGGCCGGCGGCAAGATCAGCGCCTTGTAGGAATCGAACCAGCCTAGAAAGCGGACCAAAGCAAAATTCGGTATCATCGTGACCTGGAACGGAATCATCAGCGTGGCCAAATAGAGCAGAAAGATCGCGTCGCGCCCCTGGAAGCGGAGCCGCGCAAAGGCGAAGGCTGCTAGAGATGCCGTCAAGATCTGCAACAGAGTCACACAGATCGCGACCACGAGGCTATTGAGGTAGAAGCGCCCGAAGGGCATCACCGTCGTCGCTTCGGTGTAGTTGCTCCAGGCGAAGTTGCTGGGAATCCAACGCGGGGGAATGATGCAATCTGCGGCCGGCTCCTTCAGTGACGTGCTCAGCATCCACAGAAAGGGCAACAAGACAAACACGCTACCCAAAAGGAGGGCGAGGTGCAATGCCAAGTTGCTGAGCTCCACCGGAAAACCTGGTTTCTCTAACTTCGCAGATTGCATCATTCCCCCGCTTCGTAGTGCACCCAACGCCGCTGCAGACGAATCTGAATGAAGGTGAAGATGAAGATGAAGGCAAACAACACCCAGGCGATGGCCGAGGCCTTGCCCATGCGACCGAATTCAAAGGCATTCTGGTAGATGTAGTACACAATAGTAAGCGTAGCCTGCGCAGGGCCGCCGTTTGTCATGACATAGGGCTCGCTGAATAGCTGGAAAGCACCGATCATCTGGATAACGAGCAGGAAGAACGTCGTCGGGCTCACCATGGGTATCGTCACATAGCGAAAGCGGTGGAGTGCGCCGGCGCCATCCACCTTGGCAGCGTCGTAGAGCTCGTGCGGGATCGCCTGCAATCCGGCCAAGTAGATCACCATCGTGAACCCCATGTTCTTCCACAAGGTGAGGAGCACGACGGCCGGCTTTGCCCAGAACGTGCTATTCAGCCAATCCGGTGGCTGGATAGGCAGCCCGGTCACCTCCGCCAGCCTCCAGATCATCGCGCTGATGATGCCAAAATCCCGGTTGAACATCCACTGAAAAATCATGGCGGCAGCTACGATGTTGGTCACAACGGGCATGAAGTAAATGGCGCGGTAGAAAGTCAACCCGCGAATGGCCTGGTTGAGGGCCACTGCCAAAATGAGGCCGAGAGCGAGCTGTAACGGGACGATCGTGATAGTGAAGTACAGCGTGTTCCACAGCACTTTGTGGAAGATGCGGTCGCGGGCTATGAGTTGTGTGTAGTTTGACAGACCGACAAACGTCGGAGGGGTAAGAAGATTCCAACGCACGAAACTCAGCCCCAGGGAGCCGACCACGGGGATCGCGATGAATACGAGGAACCCGAGGAAGCTGGGCAGCAGGAAGAGATAGGCGTCCCATTGTTGGTCTGGACGCCATTTGAACCACTGGCGTCCAGTCGTCAGCGCCGGCCCAAATGTCTCAGTGATAGCAGAACGATCTCCTGGGATCGTGCTTTCTGGTTGTTCGGCAGCAATCGTCGGCCTCCTCGCTGGTTTCTCGCACGTGTTGGATAGGGGCGAGGCCCTATATGCGCCTCGTCTCGACTGTCCTCGCCCCTACAAACGTTTACTTTGGATACCCGTTCTCCGCCAGGAAGGCGTCTACCTGGTCACAGATCTCCGGGACCGCCTCTTCAGGCGTGGCTTCGCCGGCCCAAACCCGCTGCAGACCCGGGCTGATGATGGAGCCGTTCAGTTCGCCCCACTCGGGGAAGTAGCCGAAGCGTCCGACCTTGGCGTTCTCACCCTCGGTGAGGAAGGCTTCGCGGTTCTCGGGCGGTGCATCGGCTTCGAGGAAAGCGTCGGAGCGGGCCACCGACTTCAGAGCGGGGAAGACTTCTCCCGACTCGGTGTAGATGCGCAGACCGCCCTCGGTGCTCTGCAGCCAACTCAGGAACGTCCACGCCTCTTCCTTATTGTCGCTGGCACTGCTCATCACCCAGGCCGCGCCGCCGGCGGAGGCCGACCGCTGGCCGTCTTCCGGAATCGGTACCGGCGCCACGTCGTAGTTCATGCCGGCTTGGTTGAAGGCCGATACCCGGCTTGCGTTTTGGATGATCATAGCCACCTGGCCACTCTGGAAGGCCGCTGAGTCACCACCAGCTTGGCTGAGGTTCGCATCCCGCATTGCGAGATTATTGTTCATCAAGTCGGCGAAGAACTTGATGGCCTCCATAGCCGCCGGCTCGGTCAGTGTGCACTTGGACGGGTTGCGCATGTCGTCCAGAATGCTGCCGCTGTTCTGGCCGCTCCACAATTGATACTTGCCACCTTCCATGCCCAGCGCGTAACGCGATACGCGGCCGCTGGACTCGACGACGGTCAGCTTCTCGGCCGCAGCCAAGAAGTCATCCCATGTCCAGTCCTCGGTGGGGTAGTCCACGCCAACCTCGTCGAAGGTGTCCTTGTTGTAGTACAGCACCTCGATGCCGATATCGCGGGGGAACCCGTAGACGTCGCCCTCGTACATGGCCGATTCCAGGAGAGCCGGCCAGTAGTCACTCAAGTCATAGCCGCTTTTCTCAATCCAGGGCTCCAGGTTCTCCAGTACACCATCGGCGGCGTAGCGTGGCGTGGGCCACAGGAAGAGCACGTCGGGAATGACGGACGCATCACCGCTGGCCCAGAGTGTCTGAACCTTGGTGAAGTAATCGCTCCACGGCTCAATCATGGTCTCGATTTCGATGTTGGGGTGTTCGGCCATAAAGGCGTCTGCCACCTTCATGTGAGTCTCCGCTTCGGCTGGGCTACCCCAGAACGCCCAGGTGAGGGTGACGGCCTCGGCGGCCGGCTCCTCCCCCGAGGGGGCCTCGGCGGCCGGTGTGGGCGGCGCCACACAGGCAGACAGTACAAACACAATGCTCAGTAGAGGCACCAGTACGTGCAGCAGTCTTTGCTTTGACATCAAATCTCCTCCCTTGCTGAATGTCCCCGTAGAGGGGAAAACAAACGTGAAAAACATTATAACACAGACCGCCAAGCCAGGCAAGAACCTACGGAGAGCGTCACGCATTGGGGACAAGCTCCGCCAGGGTTTCGGCCGGCCAGCCAAGGAACTGGCCGCGACAAACCTGTGCAATGGGTAGCTTGCGCACCTCGTAGCCGGCCAACTCCAACGGGC
>JAANWY010000112.1 GCA_018263655.1 Anaerolineales bacterium
GAAAGACATCGACTGGCCGGCGCCCGTCACCACCGCAAGCCGCTCATTCGAGGCCAGCATCCCGAGCGGCCAGCGCTTCCACCACCTGGTTCACCAAGACGCCCTCGGCCTTGACGTGTCCGACAGCGTGGCTGAGAGCGACGACGCCCGACTCCAGCAGTGGTGGCGCAACTACCGACTCCATCCACCGAACATCCCCGAAGGACAAACCTTCTCTGAGATCGAAGTCTCGGTGCCGCTGGTCGACTACCGCCTCGTCGCCAAGTTCGACCGCCTCATCTCTGCCCAGGATGGACGAATCGTCATCGTCGATTGGAAGACGGGTAACCGCCGGCCCGATCAGAACGAGCTACGCACAAGCTGGCAGACCGTCGTCTACCGCTACGTGGCCGTCGAGGGTGGTGGCCGGCTCACAGAGGGCGACCCCATCGCGCCGGAGCACGTCAGCCTGGTCTACTGGCACGCCGCATACCCCGCTCTGCTGCAGCCCATCGGCTATTCTCAGGCTGAGCACGACGAGGTGCGCCGGCGATTGGAATCGATTGTGGCAGAGATTGCTGCGCTGGAAACGGCGGCAGATTTCGCGAAGACGGATGATTGGGGCCTGTGCCGAGGATGCGAATTCCGCTCGTACTGCGGTCGCGGCCGCGTTGCCGGCGGGGAGTGGGAAGTTCGCGAGGATCGGTTGGAACTCGAGGTGGTTCCCGAGGCGGAATACTAAGGGCCTGTCAAAATACTAGTCGCTCATGTCTACTTTCGTGGGAACATACTGGATTTGGAAAAAGGCTGGCATCATGGGTATAATTTCCATTCAGAGATTATATGAACGAATCAACCTCATCTAAGCCCGACCCACCTGCATCAGGGCGAGAGCTAGAGTTGCTGTACGCTCTCAACGCAGCGGCAGCTTCGCTCCAGCGCTCGGCTCATTCCGAGGCGGAGGTTCTGCGCGCGTTCTGCGAGCAGATAGACGGCCTGGACCTGTCTGGCAACATCGGTCTGCTGGACCAAGCGGGCGAACGCCTGGTCGTTCGTGCTGTCGCTCAATCCGCCCTGCTGACGAAAACACTGAGCCATCTGGAGGAACTCCTCGACCTCAGAGCCGAAGGCTATTCGTTCGCTGTGGCCGAAGTGGATGTGTACCGGCGGGTGGTTGAGAGCGGTGAAAGTATCTTTGTCCTCGACAGTAGTGTGGTCGTCGCGCAGATGCTCCCGAAGGCTGCGCGGCGGTATGCGGCCCGTCTCCTAAAGCCCTTCAACGCCACGCCTGCGATCTTCGCGCCATTGATCAGTGAAGGGCAGGTTCAGGGCACGCTCACTGTGTCCGGCGCCGGGTTGAGCGTGGACGATGTGCCGGCGATCGAGACTTTCGCCAACCACGTCGCCGTAACGCTGCGCAACGCCCGGCTCCTGGAAGCTGCACAACAGCATGCTGCAGAACTGGAGACTTTGCACCAGGTCGGTCTCACCCTCACGTCTAGCTTGGATCTTGCTGATGTACTGAACGCGATTCTCGAGGGCGCATTCAGGTTCATGCCACACGCCCAGGATGCTCACATTTTCTTGTACCAGGATGACGAACTGGCATTCGGCGCTGCCCGGTGGGCCGACGGTCGTAGCGGCGAACCTTTTGCCGAACCGCGCCCCGATGGCCTGACGTACAACATCGCCCGTACAGGCGAGGCTGTTGTGATCGGCAACGTACGCGAACACCCGCTATACACCGATGCATTTCTCGATTGGAAAGGCGCGATCGTCGGTCTGCCTCTCAAAATCGCAGAGCGTGTCGTGGGCGTAATGAACGTCGCCTATGCAGAGCCCCACGATTTCTCGAAAGCCGAGTTGCGGGCGCTGCGGCTGTTGGGTGCTCAAGCCGCGATCGCCATCGAAAACGCCCGCCTCTACGCGGTCACCCGGCTGCAGGCCATCACGGACGGGCTAACGGGGCTTTACAATGTCCGTCACTTCTACGCGGCACTCGAGGCGGAGATCCAGCGCAGCCGGCGGTACGATCGCCCTTGCTCGCTCATCATGCTGGACCTGGACGATTTCAAGACATACAACGATCGCTATGGACACCTGGCCGGCGACGACCTGCTCTTGGAACTGGCCGCGCTGATGCGCGAGCAGATCCGCCAGGTAGATACAGCAGCGCGGTACGGTGGCGAGGAATTCGTGGTGATCCTGCCAGAAACGGACAAGCCTCAGGCTACGCTTCTAACGGAAAGGCTTTGGCGGACAATCCGCGCTCACGAGTTTGTTGTCTGCGAGACGCAGGAGGTTGGTCAGATTACGGCCAGCCTGGGCATAGCGACCTACCCACAAGACGCCCAGGATACACAAGACTTGGTGAATGCGGCCGATATGGCCCTGTTGCAGGCGAAGCGAGGCAAGGATCAGGTTCAGGTGGCGGTGAGACCGGAATAGACGCTATCCGCCACCGTAGGTGAGCACGATCACCTGGAGGAAGTTGAAGCCGGCATGCACCAAAACCGCGGCTGTGGTGTTGATACGATTCCGGATCACGCCCAGGCCGTAGCCGACGAGGAAGAGACCGATTAGGGCCGGCGACAGACTGTACTGCGCGTGAGCGGAAGTGAAGAGCAGTGTTGTGAGCACGATGCCGAAACGCGGTTGCAGAGCGCCCCGAAACAGCAGTTCTTCGCCGATGCCGGCCGACAGCCCGACGGTGACGGCTCCCAGAGGCGAGAGAAATGGGCTGATGAACGTCTCGGTGAGCCCCCCGACGCGCTCGAAGCCGGCTGGGTCCAGGGTGCGCCAGATCTGTGAAATCGCCACCTCGACGGCCAGCAAGACAACCAGCGCGCCGCCGGCCCAGACTAACTGTCGAAGCGACAGCCCCCCGACCTTTAGCCGCTCGATGACGTCCGCCCAATTCCGTCGTACGAGCAGCCCCACACCTACTATAGCCAACACGGCAAAAACAACCCCCTGCAACCACACATCGCTCAGTCCCAACTGACCAAGAGCTTCTTGCGCGAATGCTTCGTCTTCAGCCAAAGTATTGACGATGGGCCAAGTGGCCAATGTGTTTCCGATCAAGTAAACGGCGTACACCGACGCCGTGGTGTGGACCAGGGAGTCGGGATCGATGGGGATCAGGCGCGCCAAAAGCCGGCGTACGAACGGCAGGAGGGGGAAGAAGGCCAGACATCCGGTGAACACCAACGCCGACCCGACACTGCCGAAGTCGATCTGCGGGACGCCTGGGGGCAGGAGGTTGGACGCTTGCGGTTGCAGTTGCGGTTGCAGTTGCAGTTGCACTTGCAGTTGCACTTGCGGTTGCAGTTGGACACCTACAAGCAACAACGCGCCCATCACAAGGACCAGCAGATTTGTAAAACCTAACATGAACAACATCAGGAGGCGCGCACCTCGCTGTTCTTCGCCGTAGTTGGCCAGCCACGCGCCCAGGATTAAGGGTACCAGAATCAGAATTTCCATATGAATCTCACTTCCATGGAATGTTTAGAGTCCGTTTTCGCGTCGAAAAAGTCGATTCCGCGCACCTGTCATTCCTTCGCCAAGCTCAGGACAGGTCTGAACGGAGCGGCGCCCAACTATCAACGACAGCCATGTCCTTCGTGACATCCAACTTGACAAAACGTTCATAAGGCAGACGAGAGGAGTGAAGAATCTCCGCGAAACCTTACAGTGGAGGACACCGCTGGTCTTGGGTTGGACGTATCGACGGAGATTCTTCGCTTTCCCACTTTCGACTATGAGAGTAGATAAGCTGAGAAGGCAACTTCGACTATGTCAGCATCTCACTGAGCCGCTCAGACCTGTCCTGAGCTAAGCCGAAGGGATGACAACCGACCGTTGTACCTCCACAGATAGGTAGCGGATTGACGAGTCAGCGACTGGCAATGTGCAACTGATCCTGCAA
>JAANWY010000113.1 GCA_018263655.1 Anaerolineales bacterium
TTTTCCGGATTTCTCAACTGCGAGGGCAGTAGCCGGGCAGTAGCCGGGCAGTAGCCTGAGTAGTCACCAACAAGAAGGTGAATGTTCAACAAAGCGTGGACGGCCCGATTGCCTAGCAAAGCGAGGGTCGATGTCGTTAGGATCACAACTGGCAACGTCAGGACGGCGCTCAAGAGGATGACGACCACGGCCACTATACCCACCAAGAAGGTGAATATGGGGTGTCTCAAGACCAGCACCAGCGCGTTGCGACCGGCCGTCCGCAGACTGGGGGTCTCCTGCGCCAACAGGAGAGGAAAGATATAGAGCTGCACCAGCAGCCAGACAGCGAAAACATACAGGAGGCCAATCTGGATCAGGCGAAATCCAACCCCCGCGTACCGACCGTAGAAGCGGAGGTTGGCTACAACAACCAAGAATACGAGCAGATTCAGTGCACCCAGCACCGAACTCTGGCGAAAATAGGTCCGGAACCCGTGCTTGAAATCTGAAAACGAAGCGGCCCGGCCATCGGCAATTCTGTTGGTGATGTAGAACAACGCCCCAGTTGCCGCCGGCAGCGTCACGATAGGCACAATCGACAAGGTCCACAAAATGTTACACAGCACCAGGATGAACATCTCATCCCACAAATCGCGGAAGGTATCCAGCGTCGTTCGTAGAGCTAATCTGATCATTTCTTATGAGAGCAAGACCGCTTCGCCGGCCGCCAGCTCGATCGACCACGTTCGGCCTCCGGCTTCCAACTCCGCCTCGACATCCTCATCGGCGGTGGCAGCGAAGAGATGTTTCTCCTCATCGCGCGTGAGCAGCAGAGCGAACCCGAATGCGCTGGTGGCCGGCTCGATGGAGTCGTAGAGCTCGACCGAGAGTGAAGTCTCTACCGGTCGGTTGACGTGGAGGACGCCGTCCAGGTAACAGAACGACAGGTCGCTGCCGGCACAGGGGACGCGGGCAGCCGCCAGCCAACGCCAATCCGCCGGCAGCGCCGGCCGGACACTCCAACCATCCCCATTCGTTGATAGGCCAGCCAACCCCTCCAGCCCCAACCACAGATACAGCCCGGCCGTCGTCGGGCTCATGGTGCGGCCCCGGCTGTGGCCACTCTCACCGTCCAGCCACTCGGGGAACTGGCCCGGCACGACGTTCCCCCGTTCGGCCAGAATCTCGAATTCGGCGCTGGCGAAAATGGCGCGCAGAGCCTCCGCCACATGTTCCGGGTAACGCTGCCGGCCAGCATACGCCACCCAGGCGGTCAATGCCGGCCACACGCCGCCCAGCAACCCGCTGGCCAACGACGGATGGTACGCCGGCTGATTCACGCCCACAGTGTGTACTCCGACCTCCGACCAGAATACGCCGCCGTGCAGCAGATCCAAGATGCGCTCCTCCAGCACCGGCGAGGCAGCGCCGGCCAGCAGGGGGAAGACAAGATCGCCCGTCAACGTGTGTCGCTGCTGACCGGTCCCGTCGAAGGCTAACATGTAGACCCCCGTCTCATACGATACCGACGTCTCGTTCAGTGATTCGGTCAATTCCTCGCCTATCACCGACCAGCGCTCAGCGTGTTCAGCCTGATCCTGCCGGCGAGCCAGCGCCGCTGCGGCGAGCAGCGCCCAGATGCTGAGCGCGTTGATCTCCGTCACAGCACCGTTGAGGCTGTAACCCGGAATCCGATTGCGCCAGCCGGCGATGCCGTAGACGTTGGTCCCCCCCGACTCACACTGCACCAAGCCGCCCTCTACTTGCAGGATGATGTAGTCGGCGGCGCGCTTCACCGCGGCGTAAATGGCCTCCAGGAACGCATCATCCCGAGTGACGGTGTAGTGGTGGTGCGCGGCGACAACGAAGAGCGGTGTGGCGTCGTTGATGTTTAGGCCGTAGTCCTCGCGTTCACCGGTATCGGCATGAAAGTAACCGGCCAGCTTACCTGTTTCGTACATGGCCTCGGCCGCCACGTAGCGCAGCATCTCGCCGGTGCCATCTGGATCGACGTAGCTGCCAGCGAAGCTGTACCACGCCACATCGCGCACTGTGACGCGGTCACCCGGCGGCGTGTGAAACACGGTCACCCCGCGCCGGAACCGCTGTTGAGCGCGCAGCACGTTCACCTTGGCCCACTGCAAGCCGCGGTTGATCACCGGATCAGGCGTATAGAGCCGGCACCGAGCCAGCGGCTCGGCCACCTGTTTCTGTGTTTCTTCGAAGGCTGAGGTGATTTCTGACAAGGCGAGAAAGCCGTGCCACGCCATCTGCTGGCCGGCCGGCGAAAGCCCGAGCACAAAGGGCAAGTCGTAGTACCCTTCGACCAGAACGTGATACAGCAACTGCGCGCGTCCAGGCGCGGTAAGGAGGTGAACGGTTGGAGGGCCGCTGCTGCCAAAGACTCGAACTTCTTTGGATCGGCCTTCCGTGCGGTCGAAACGGGAGTAGTACGTCGGCACCGTCTGGGCGACCACGAGACCGCGCTCCAAGCCCACCTCGATTTGCTTCTCTCGCTGTCCCAGCGCCAGGCCCATCGCCAACTCGGCATCAATAGCGGGCTGAAACTGAATGTCGACGGCAATCTCGACCAGGCGTGGTCCCTCGGCCTGCACTTCGAGGAGCCAGCAGACCGCGCGCTCGTAGCCAGAAGCGCGGGGCGCGAAGACGCGATGACTCAGAACAACGCCCTCGGTGCCGAAGATCGTCTCCTGATATGCGGGGAAGAAGCGGGTCACCATGGGGTTCAGCTCCTCGTCCCGCACCGAGAAGTGGAACTGGACCGGCCCGCAGTACCATTGATTGTCTGTAGCTGACCAGGCACTCAGGAGATTGGAGCGCGCATCGGTTTCGATGAACAGCTTTCGATTGCCGAAACTTGCGCCCGTCGCCAGCTCGTCAACGCCGTAGGTGTACGAAAGGCCTTCGATTTCACGCATGAAGATGGCCCTCATTGTACTTGGGCAACGGCTCAGGAGCAAATCGGACTCGTGATATAAGTGAAGATGAGGAAGAGGAGTACCCCCGACAGGATTCGAACCTGTAACCGTCGGCTTAGAAGGCCGATGCTCTATCCGCTTGAGCTACGGGGGCACAAACCACTACATATAGTGGTTGAATCGCCTTCACCCACTACATCTTGTGGTGGTGTGCGAACGGCCAACACGCCAAAAAAGTCGAAGCCGATGCTCAAAACGCAAAAACGCCCTCGCTGAAAGCCGCTGATTGCCAGCAAGAGCGTTGAAACGTCTACCAGGACTGTGCTACAATCATCCTGGTCACGCTGCTGGCTACCTCAGCGCGTGGCCGTAGCCTGGTAGGTGACTACCAGGCTTTTCTTGTGTTAAAGCAAGGCCATTATACTGCCCGTTGTGCCGGTTGTCAACTCGCCGGCTCAGCGCGCCGCGTCGCATAGTTCGCCGGCCGTAT
>JAANWY010000114.1 GCA_018263655.1 Anaerolineales bacterium
TGTGGCTGGGCGGCCAGTTGCTGAGCGCCGGATCGTCCGGCGTACCAGCCCATGCCGGCGCACGCCGTCGCCACCCCGATGATGATTACCGTGATCAGAAGAACCCCGCGGACCGTCATCGCTACATCCCCGTGGGTAAGTCGAAGAAGACGGTCTCCAGGTCAAATTTGTGTTCCAGGTGACGGGCCAGCGCCTTCAGGCCGACGGTCTCGGTCGCGTAATGGCCGGCGAATACGACGTTCAGCCCGTGTTCGGCAGCGTCGTGAGCGTAGTTGTGGTTCGTCTCGCCGGTCAGAAACAGATCGAATCCGGCGTCAGCAGCTTCCCCCACCATGCCCGCTGCACCGCCAGAAACGATGCCGATGCTGCGAACCTCAGCCGGCCCGTGGGGTTGCACGACGCAGTCTGTGTCGAGCCGCGTGTTGATCGTCGCTACCAGGCCCTCGCGGTTCACCGATCTGCTGTGTGGCCGGCACGCCACACCGATGGGGGTCCCGTGATAGTCGCCAAACCGATCAGTGACTTTCAGGTCCAGAACGCGGGCCAATTCTACATTATTTCCGAGTTCCTCGTGGGCGTCCAGTGGAATATGGGCGGCGTACAGGCCAACGCGCCCTTCGATCAGGGTCTTGATGCGCTGGTAGAGGGGGCCGATCAGCACCCGCTCATCGCCCCAGAACAGTCCATGGTGGACAATGAGTAGATCGGCATCTAGTTCAACGGCTTCCTCGAAGCCGGCCAGCGAGCCGTCCACCGCAAACGCTACACGCCGCACCTCTGCCGGCCCCTCGACCTGCAGTCCGTTCTGCGAGTGATCTTCAAACTCGTCGATTCTCAGGTATTCGTCCAGGTAGTTTGTCAGATCGTTGAGATTCATGGTTCCCGTTACCTTGTGACCGTCACTTTGTGGTAACTACTCAGGCACTTCGTGCCTACACAAGGAATATGCCGGAAAAAGGGGTCGGTGGGGGGCGGTCGCCCCCCACCGACCCCTTTTTCCGGATTTCTCAACAGCGAGAGCGGTAGCCGGGCGATAGCCGGGCTATCGCCTGAGCAGTTACACCATCACCTTGTATCTGCCATTTTTTTGAGTTGCCTCTCGCTCAAGTCTACGCAGGCGTTGTCGGAAAGTTGCGGGGACCCTTGCGCAGGTTTGCGGATCGCATTCGGGTTGGGATGCCCCTCATCAGTCGAGAGCCGGCCTCTTGCGCAGGCTGAGCATAACCTTCGCAAGGGTGGCTGAGAGTATACCAGCCGTTCGGGATACTTGCAAAATGACGGGATTCAGGGTACAATACGCGTGATTCCATTGGTTTCCCCCTGACGTTACTGTGGCGGCTCAGAAATCGCCGTGGATAAGTCCTATCCTATCGTCGCGGCCAACATCCTGCCCACTCTGGACCGACTCAACTTCATGTTGAACACTGTGCCTGGCAGAGTGTTTGGCAGAGTGTTTGGCAGAGTGTGTGATAAACGTAAGCGTTCAGCTACCCTTGCGAAGGTTAGGAAGAACCTTGGCAAGAGGCCGATTTTCGACTGGCGAGGGACCTTTCAACCCGAAAGCGATTGACAAACCTTCGCAAGGGTCCCCACTACCTGAACAGTTACAGATAAACAAGGAGGTGTCCGCCATGACAGAACGATTATTTGTCGATCATCACCGTGTCAGCGTAGTTTTCGTTCTAAGCTTGGTTGTGATCCTGATTGGCGTCAGTCTGGCGCCGGCTACAGCGCAGGCTGTTGAGGTGTCCATTCCGGATATTCAGCACACGGACGATCCCGCTGGTGATTCACCCCGCGTGGGTCAGATCGTGACCGTGGATGGCGTTGTGACGGCGCTCGATCCCCGCGATGCCGGCCTAGACGGCTATTTCATCGAGGAGCCCGAGGGTGGCCCCTGGAGTGGCGTGTACGTTGCGGACCCCAGCGGCAACCGGCCGGCCGTCGGAGATCGCGTTCAGGTTACCGGACGGGTCGACGAGGTTGCTGACCTGACGGCGGTGAGGGACTTGGAGGAGTTCACTGTCGTCAGCAACGACAACCCGGCGCCGGCTGCGCGGGGCATCACGGCCAACGTGCTGGTGACGGCCGGCGAGCCGTGGGAAAGCGTCCGGGTAGCCATGCACGGCGTGACGGTGGCCGGCCTGAATCCCGGTGCGGCGGATGAGGTCGATACATGGCTCATCGGCGATGTGACAGGCGCCTCGGTCCCCGTGGGCTATCTCCTCGGTGACTATGCGTACACGCCTGTGGAAGGCGATGAATTGGTGATGGTGCGCGGCATTGCGCACTTCTCATCTGATGCGTTCAGACTTGAACCCGTAAGCTCCGCCGACGTCCTGGATCAAGTGCAGTACACGTCCATATACGACATTGAGACTGTGCCGGCCGAGGCCGACGATGATGCCTCGCCGCTCGAGGGCGAAGTTGTGACGACGGCCGGCGTTGTGACGGCCGTGTTCTCGTCACCGGAGGATGGCCCGGAGGGCGGCGTACGCTACGTAATCGAGGATGTGCGCGGCGGCCAGTGGAGCGGTGTATGGGCCCTCGACGACGCCGAGGGTGCGCCACCACGCGGTGCTCACGTCGAGCTGACGGGCACCGTCCGCGAGTCCTTCGGCCGTACGGAGTTGTACGAGGTGGCGGTCGACAGTATCGTCGTTCACAGTGTGGACAACGTACTGCCGGCTGCGGCCGAAATCACGACCCGGGACATCAACACCGATCAGCCCAGCGCCGAGTCGTACGAGGGGGTGTTGATGCGCACGGGCCAGGTGACGGTGAGCAACGCTAACCCTGACGCCCCCGACGATTTCGGTGAATGGCTCATTCGTGACTGGTCAGGCTACGATGTTCGCGTCGACGATCTGGGCGGCTACACCTATGAGCCGGTGGAAGCTGATGAACTGGCCTTCGTGCAGGGCGTAGTCGATTTCTCCTTCAACCAATTCAAGGTGCAGCCGCGGGATGATGACGACATTGGCACCTCGGCTGTGACCATTGGTCAGGCGCGTCAGCGGCCGATAGGGGAGAGTGTTGCGCTGGAAGGTGTTGTTACGGTGCCGGACGGCGTCTTGGACGCCGGCTTCGCCATTCAAGACGGCACGGGTGGCATCTACGTGTTTCACGCAGACGGCTTCGGCGGGGCGGTGGAACTCGGCGATGTGGTGGACGTGGAGGGTGTCCTGGCTGAGATGAATGGACGGCTCCAGGTGGAGCTGGCCGACTCGGAGACGGGCGTCGAGGTGACAGGCGCGGCGCCGGCGCCGTCACCGCTCCCACGACAGACAGATCAGATCGGCGAGGCTTCCGAAGGTTGGCTGGTTGCGATTGAGGGCACTGTGGTTGAGAAAGAGGATAGCCGGCTGGTCATTGACGATGGCTCGGGGCCGGCGGAGG
>JAANWY010000115.1 GCA_018263655.1 Anaerolineales bacterium
GGGTTGGAGAATGGGGGTTGGAGAATGGGGGTTGGAGAATGGATGTGATGGAAAATGGAGTTCTGCGACCTTTCACTTTCCACCTTCCATCTTCCATTCTCCACAGCAAGGTTACGCACACGAGTGCCAAGCCGGCGAGCAGTCCAACTCCTGACAGGACACCAAGCTCGGCCAGGAAGACGGCGAGGCCGGCGGAGACGAGAAGACTGATGAAGATGTAGAAAAAGGCGCGCTCTGTGGCGTTGAGGAACGCTTCGTCAGGCCGGCGGAACGCGTGCCAGGCCAGCCAGCCCGGCATCCACGCCAGTAAGGGGACGGCAATCAGGGTGCGCAGGAGGCCCGGCAGCGTCATGTTCAACGCTCGGGCCCAATCTGAAGCTGGGCTAACGCCTGTGCGATGGGCTCCAACAGCGCGTCGTCATGCTCGGTGACGCCCCAGCCGGCCAGCGTGCGCCCAATCTCCGACCACGCCTCGGTCAGTGGAGAATCGCCGGCTGAACGCGCGGACTCTGCTTCGCCGGCCACGATGCGCTCCATGAAGGTCACGTAGGCCTCGGCTGAGCCTTTCAACGTGTGATGCTCGCGCACGTACTCCCGAGCGTTCGCCGCCATGGCACGGCGCAGATCCTCGTCATCGGCCAACGCACGGAGAATCGTTACCAGCACGTCCTCCTCGAAGCCGTCCACCGGCAGCTTGGCACACACGTCGTCGGGCAGCTCAGCAAAAGAGCCGGAGTGGCTCACGATGGTCGGCACACCAAGTCCGAGCAAACGGATCAAGGTGCCCGAGGTCTCGCCAGCCGTCGGATAGCGCAAGTTGATGGCAACGTCTGCGGCCGCCATGTAATTCAGGAACTCGTCGAGGAGTACACGTCCCGTGACTCGCACCGTCTCTCGGGGTAAGCGTGCCTCGTGAACGAGTTCGTCGAGAGCGCGATCGAGGCGCACCTCACCGACGAGGCAGTAGATGGCTTCTGGATGGTTCTCACGGAAGCGTGCGAAGCCGCGAAGCGCCACAGGAATCCGTTTCCAGGGCGTGAGGAACCCGAATGTGCCCACCACGAAGTGGCCGGCCAGTCCCAACTCTCGCCGAATGGCCTCGCGATCGACAGCGCCGTCGAAGGGCTGTGTCCTGAGCTTGTCGAAAGGGGCCGGCAGGCTCAAGTGATGAGGCACCACTGCCACCGGCACATCCGGACAGCGCTCCGCCACCTGGCGCGCTGCGTACCGGCTGTGGACAATGGTCCCTAACGCCCCATCCAACACCCGCTCCACCAGCGGAAAAGTGACGGGGTTGACGATACCGTCGTTGAAATGATCCATCACCCGTTGCGCCGCTCGCGCACCATAGGTCTCCTGTAAGATCGCTTGGAAGCCTGCAAGACCATCGCGGATGCGGGTGAGCTCCTGGAAGAAATGGTAGAAGACCGTGTCGTGCGCCACGATAACGCCTGGATACGCTTGCAGTGTCCGCCAGATCGCTTCGTGGTAGCGGCCGGCATTGCCCATGTGGTACAGGGCAACGTCGAATTCCTGCCGGCGAGCGGGGAAATGTCCAATCTCGTCAGTTGGGAACGCTTCCGCGAGCCAAGGTGCAGGTGGCCGCCGAGGGTCAAAGAACAGCGTGATGTCAGCATATTCCGCGAGATGCGGCAACAGCTCAGCGCTGTAGTCAGCGATTCCCGACTGGGCCGGCGGTAGCGGACTGAAGTAGGCAATTCGCATGACGTGGCCTCGTGCACTGACTACAGCGTCTCTGTCAATCGCTCGATGACGTGGTCCCAGGTGATGTCTGTCACACGCGACTGGCCGGCTTCGCCGAGTCGCGCTGCGAGCTGTCTGTCGGCGTATAGCTGGTCGATGTAGTCACCCAGGGTTGCCGGCTCACCGGCCGGCACGACGTACCCACTCTGCCCGTGTTCGACGAACTCCAGCACACCGCCGCTGTCCGGCGCCGTCAAGACGGGCTTGCCGGATCGAAAAGCCTCTAGCGTGACGTAGCCGTAATCCTCGTCGTAGGGGGCGAAGAACACGGCCAGGCAGGTGGCGTACAAATCGATGAGGTGATCGTCGTCCACGTGGCCCAAGAACGCCACGCGACCTCGGACGCCGAGCTTGGCGGCCAGCCGGCGCAATTCGGGCTCCATCGGGCCGGCGCCGGCGACGCGACACCGCACACCGGTCTGCGTATGCGCCATCGCCCTGATCAGGCCATCCAGCCGCTTGATTCGATCCAGACGCGATATAGCAAAGACAAAATCTCCGTGGCCGTCGTTCCGATAGCGACCGTCGTGCTTGGGTGGATGATACAGCGGCTCGCCTCGCAAGCTGTTGAACTGCGCCAATCGCGCTGCCGTATTTCGAGAAATAGTGAAAACATGCCGCGCCTCACCGAGGGTGCGCTCATCGATGCGCTGGATGACGGAGCGCAGATGCCGATCCCGAGAGTCGATGGTGAAATCACTGTACTCCGTCCCAAACAGATCATACACCATGCGGTGCTGATGCACCAGCCACACGACTTTGTTCGGGTGCTGCACCACATAGGACGGGAACTTCGTGGCAATCACCAAGTCGATAGGCTGCCCACCGCTCTCTGTGATGTCGATTAAGCGCCAGGCCAGGCACGCCTTGACCAGCTCTGCCCGCGGATACCACTTGAACGGCAGTTGGACGACGTCGACATCGTGATCGCGGGCGCGGAGTTCGCGCACCAAGGATTCGACCAGCACTTCCGCGCCACCGCGAACAAACGGGACCTGGGCCGTGCAGACAGCGATGCGCTTGCGCTCAGGCATCGTCTTCGGGCAACTCGTCAGGCGGCCGGCGCGCAATCACAGCATAATCCTGATAGCCGAAGAGGAACTCGTTCAATCGCTCGATGTTGCGGTTGAGGGCCGACACCTGCGCCGCCTCCAGCCCATTAGCTGTCAGAGGAGACAGCCGCGCGCCGGCCGGCACCGGCGAGAGATACTCGACCTCGGTTTGCCAGAAGCCGGCATCTTCTAGCATGAAGTGCAGAGTCCCCGGATGCAGCGGCTGGGCGTGAGATGGGTCCAGCAGGTAGTATTGCACAAAAGCGTACACGCAGGTGGGGTTGATGGTCTCAGCCACGAGCACACCGTTGGGCGTCAGCTTCTGCCGGCACAGACGCAAGAGCTCCACGAGACCGGCCGGCGCCAAGTGTTCGACAACCTGAGCCATGAACGCGCCATCGAGAGATTCGTCCGGCAGCGTGGCGAGGTGGGCGATGGCATCATCCTGCACGACGGGTAGCCCTTCGGCCTGACAGTGCGCCACCATGTCCGGATCGATGTCGACACCTCGGGCGTCGATGTCGTGCTCCCGCAGCAGCGCGATGAACTCGCCACGGCCACAGCCGATGTCCAACACGCGCCGGCACTCCCGGAAGTAGTCGAGGTACAGCGCCTGGCGCGCCGCGATGTCCTCGGGGCTACCTCGGTGGCGCAGCTCGAAATGATAGTAGTCCAAAGTCGTGCGCGGCACGTGGGGGGTGGTGCGTGTCACGGGCTGCGGGCTGTCTGATCCGACATCGTCTGCTGCATCCGCTGCCGACCGTTGGCTCACAGGCTGCGGTTCGGTGCGCTGTTCGAGCCGCCACAGCCGCTGGGCCAGGACCTCTCGCTGAGCTGCCTCACGTGACTCGAGTTCGCGTAACCGCTGCTCGATTCGGGCATCGCCGGCCCGCATCTCGACAACTAAATCCGACAGCGCCTGGGCCGTGGCCGCATTGAACTCATTCTGCTGCTCGATGATGGGATTGATGTACCACCGCAGCAGCCGGCGCGTTACCTTCTGCAAGAGGGCAATGATCTTAGGCATAATGCCGGGCGGCCACTCGGGCCACGCGATGGGGAGGTGAGGGTTGACGCGGACGGCGTTTTGGACAGCGTCCAAGTCGGTTGGGCCCCGCCACTCATCGGCGGCGATGGCGCCTTCGCCGCGCAGTTCGTGGCGGTGCCGGCGAACCTCATCTTTCAGGGCACGCAGGGTGGCTGCCACATCGACCTGGTTACCATCGTGTGCATTCATATGGTTTTTTCATCAACAATCCCACTTTGACTATCAAGTCCAGTAATAGCCAAGAAAATCGGCTGCGTTCGTAGTAGCGACTTCAGTCGCTTTGTTGGCCTCAAGATAACGACTGAAGTCGTCACTACGAACATGAGATGGTATTGTCCAGTTGCTCATTTTGATAGTCAAAACTGATAACCTCATGCGTTTGTAACTGTTCAGGTGGTGGGACCCTTGCGAAGGTTTGCCAATCGCATTCGGGTCGAGGTGCCCCTCGCCAGTCGAAAATCGGCCTCTTGCCAAGGCTACTCCCAACCTTCGCAAGGGTAGCTGAACGCTTACGTGCGTTTTACACTTCAGGCACCACAGT